>JAVWBZ010000104.1:0-5981 GCA_036649255.1 Bacteroidales bacterium | reverse complement strand
CTATATTCAAATGCACATTCGTCCTTGTGCAATAAAAAAGGTTTTTGATTTTGAATGAAATAACCTCCCACTTGATAAATGATATCTTTGGCTTCTACCCCGTATGCTCCGATATTTTGAACGGGACTGCTTCCTACCCATCCGGGAATGCCTATCAGATTTTCTGCTCCATATAATTCTTTTTCAATGCAATAATGAATAAAATCGTCCCATGTTTCTCCGGCAGCTACCCTTAGATAAACTGAATCGTTATCTTCAGTCACGCTGTCTATTCCCTTGTTCTGCAATTGTATGATATTTCCCGGATAATCTTGTGTGAAAAGCAGATTACTTCCCCCACCGATAATCATAAAAGGTTCTTCAAAGAAGCTATTATTAAATAAAATCTGAATTTCATCATTGGTTTCTATGATGATCAATTTTTTACATTTGGCATCTATTCCGAATGTATTGAACGCGAGAAGAGAGGCATTATTTTCTATTTTCATATTGATAGAAGGAGCTATTAAGATCTTTAAATGAAAAATGTATTTTTATAACAGGGTTAATGCAACTGTATAAATGAGAGGAAAGAATATTGATTTGATTATACTTTCAGGTAGATAGCTCCGCCACAACAGTCACTTTTTGCCCCCGTCACATCCTTTAAGCAATTGTTCTGTTCGTAAAATCTTAATAATCCTAAAAAGGCAAAGATAATAGCTTCTTTGAAATTGATAGTTAAATTATCCGGAATGATGATTTGGCAGGAGGTATAAGATTGAATCAATTCTACAAGATATCGATTGTTGGCACCACCTCCAGTAACAAGCATGGTGGGGCAATTTTGAGATTTGGGTATTAGCGAACAGCTGCGGGCAATCTGATAGGCAATATGATGGCACACAGTAGCCAATTTATCTTGTAATGACAATGGGCTCCGTTCGATAATGGGGAAGAAAATATCGTCAACCCATTCTTTTCCTAAAGATTTGGCTCCCAATTGTTGGTAATATTCCAGTTGGTTCAATTCATTTAACAAAACCTGATTGCATTGTCCGGTTCGGGCCATGTTTCCGTTTTCATCGTATTCTTTTGCTAATTTTTGAGCCAATGCATTAAGTACCATGTTGCATGGAGAGATGTCGAAGGCCATTCTTTTGTGATCTTTTCTGTAAGAGATATTGGAAAATCCTCCCAAATTCAAACAAGCGTCATATTGTCCAAAGAGCAACTCGTCGCCAATAGGTACCAAGGGAGCTCCTTGCCCTTCTAAGGCTACGTCGGTGGTTCTAAAGTCGCAAATAGTAGTAATTCCTGTTTGAGCAGCCAATACAGCACCACATCCTATTTGAGATGTGATACCATGTTGAGGTTGGTGAAATATCGTATGACCGTGCGAAGCTAACAGAATAGGTTTAATAGGTCGATCCTTAAGAAACTCATTTACCGAAGAGGCCATAAATCTTCCCAACTCAATGTCCAAAGAAACATATTCAATGGCTGAACCATAGATGGCATAGTGTAATCTTTTTTTTATTTCATTCGGATAGGGAACCGTTTGAGCAGCCAATATCTCATAATGCCATTGAGAATTGTGATAAGTAAAATGACATAATACCAGATCCAACCCATCTAAGGAAGAACCTGACATCAGACCGAGAACGGCGATCGGTGATTGAAATTGCAATTGTTGAGTCATTATTATTTTAATAAAAATAAATTTTCAAGATGAATTCCGCGCGAACCTTTTATCAGTATCAGGGCATTGTCAAAATTAGATTGAGACAGTTGCGCATTAAAGTCATCTACATCCAAGAAACAATTTTCTTTGCTATAATGTTGCTTGAAAAATTCATTTCCTATAAAATAAGTTGGGATAGCTAATTTTGTGCATAGTTGAATGATTTGGGCGTGCTCTATGTTACTTACTTCTCCCAGCTCAAGCATATCTCCTAATATGGCTATTTTACGGGGATATGTGATTTGATTTAAATTGTGTAAAGCAGCGTCCATACTGGTAGGATTGGCATTGTAGTAATCAGCAATGATGTTTTTTTTTTCTTTTTGTATAATCTGTGAACGATTATTGGATGGAATATAATGTGAAATTGCTTCTATTATATCGTGTTGTGAAACACCAAAATAATTGCCTATGGTGGCTGAACAAATTATATTCAAGAGATTGTAGTTGCCGGTTAGATGAGTTTCTATTTCCTGATCGAAAATTTTAATGGTTAAACAGGGGGACATTTTGGTAATAGAGCCGGTAGTTCCTTTATTTGAGTTCATTCCGTAAAAAATCACTTTATCATAATCCAGATGATGGGTCAGAATAGGATCTTCCCCATTGACAAATAATGTTCCTTTATCATGGATTACTGATCGATACAATGCTTTTTTGGTAGTAATAATATTTTCTACAGAACCAAATCCTTCTATATGGGCTTTTCCTATATTGGTGATGACACCGAAATTGGGAAGTGACAGATCACACAATTGGGCAATTTCTCCCGGATGATTAGCTCCCATTTCAATGATAGCCATTTCATCTGTTGGCTTGATGGAAAGAAGGGTAAGAGGAACCCCAATATGATTGTTTAAATTCCCTTTGGTAAAGGCCACTTTGTATTTTTTTGACAATATATTGGCCAACAGTTCTTTGGTTGTTGTTTTTCCATTGGTTCCGGTAATTCCAATAATTGGAATATGGAGCTGTTGTCGATGATATAAACTCAATTGTTGGAGGGTTTTCAGACTGTTGGAGACAACTATGCAATGCGGATGATTGGACAACGAGGTATCTTCGGTAATCACATATTGGGCCCCTTTTTCCAAGGCTTGCAAGGCAAATTGATTTCCATCAAAATTTTCCCCTTTAAGACAAATGAAAACAGAATCAGGGATAATATTCCGACTGTCTGTACATATTTGGGGATATTGCAAAAAAAGTTGATAAATCTTTTTCATCACGAATTTTAATAGCAAAAGTACATAAAAAAACGACTATTAAAAAATAGCCGTTTTTTATTTTTTATTTTCGATATTGAGATCCTAAACGTGACATTGCACAACGGAAACCGATATAGTCGGTAGATTCATCTTCATCTAAATAACGTCTGTTACCAGGAGCTGCCCAATAAGGAATATCTCTCCATGAACCACCCTTGTAAACTCTGGCATGATCTCCTACCAGAGAATAAGTGGTGCCTGTTTTACGATACATTTCATCGGTAGCTTGAGCCGAACTAGTTCCTTGCCAAGCATCGGTACTAATCAAGGATGACCAATCTCCATCTAAGTAGTTTTTATTGTCAGCAGCACGATAATTACGTCTTCTGTCATTTTTAAAATCGGATACGGGTACCATTGGAATTTTACCTACACTGTCTCGTTCTGCCACGGTACCATCTTCTAATAATTTCTTAGTTTCAAAATAGTTCCCTCTGAAAGGATTGAATTCGGAAACATCGTCATGAGAAGATTGTCTGTAAATATCCATTACCCATTCGGCTACATTGCCAGCCATGTGGTAAAGACCGTAATCGTTAGGCCAACCTGATTTAACAATAGTAGTTTTGAAAGCACCGTCGTTAAGAGAACCGGCTACCCCCATTAAATCTCCACGTCCGCGACGGAGGTTGTCAATTAATTCACCGTAATATTTCTTATCATCCGTACGAAGAGCATGACCGTTCCAAGGATAAAGTTTTCTTTCAAGGATTCTTTCATTCAATGTATTTCCAATTAAACCGTAGGCTGCATATTCCCATTCGGCTTCAGTGGGGAGTCTGTACTTAGGAAGTAGGACTCCATCTTCCATTTTTACATTTCTATATTCACCATTGGTAATATACTGTAATCTTTTATCGCTTTCGGCTTCATAAGTTTCATAAGTTAAATAAGCATCGGTATTGAAATAGCCTTCAGCAGATGGTTCGGGAGACCAATCAATAAAACCGTGGTCAACCAATATTTTTTCATTTACACGATCTGTTCTCCAAGCAGCATAATTAACCGATTGAAGCCAGCTGACACCCACTACAGGATAGTTTCTATAAGCGGGATAACGGAAATAATAGTCAACATCAGGTTCATTGTAGCCTAATTTTTCTCTCCATACATTTTCATCTGGAAGTGCATTGTCATATACTATTTTTAAGTCTTGCGGAGTAAATACTCTGTCCAACCAAAAAATATATTCCAAATAATCAACATTGCTTACCTCACACTCATCTATGTAAAATGAGGCTACTGAAGCTCTATGTGGAGTATTATTCCATTCATACATCACATCTTCTTCCACGCGTCCCATGACAAAAGAACCCCCTTCTATAAACACAAGGCCTGGACCGGTTTCCTGATCTACAAAGGGATATACTTCAAACCCACCGTTTTCTGCATCGTTGTAGTTCCATCCTGTTGTAGGAGATGCTTCTTTTTTACAAGAAATAAAAAAGAAAGCTACAACGAAGACTAATCCTAATAATTTTGCGAACTTATTCATAGTAATTTTTATTGATTTAACGATATAATATCTTGGTTATTGTTTAGAATGACGGACATTCAAGATCTTTGATTGCTCTGCGTTTTTCAGGACATGGCAACAAGAATTGTAAGGAAACTTCGTGAGCTCCACCGGTTTTATTGGCAAGTTTTCCCAAGGTAATATCATAAGAATAACCTACGCGAAATCTTTCCATTTGTACACCACATGAGAAAATAAGAGCATCCACATTTTTAAAACTATGACGCAACCATAAACCCACCGTAAAAGGATAAAAGTTTAAATAAAATCCTTCATGCATGTAGTTTGAATTTAATTGATGTTGATAAATAATATTGGGGCTGATGGAAATATCGCCGAATGATCTTTCTTTTTTACTTTTACGTTTTAGGTCGAAATTTCCTCCTACATGGGCCGTCCATTTTACAGGGAGGCGAGCTTCGGGAGAATCTGAATTGGGAGCAACCAAAAATCCTTCATAGGGATTCGTAATGTGGTGAGCCGCTACCCCAAAGTAAAAATTCTTAGTATAGCCCAGAAAACCAGCTGATAGGTCAAAAATACCACGGGAAGTTTTTCCGGGATCGGGTTCATTGGTTGCATAAATAAAACCATATTTGGGGTCAATCATATCTCCCCAAGTTAAGTTATTCCAATTCAATGTTTTTTGCTGATAGGTAGCTTGTAAAGAAAAACGCATGTTGAATTTTCTGGAAACTTTTACTTTAAAAGAATAGATAAAACTTGCAGAGTACGTATTAATACTACCGCCGTCTCCTGCACGGTCACCAAATAAAAGAACACCAATCCCACCAGCCAATTTATCAAAATGTTGATCATAAGATGCCGAATAAGACAGGAAGGTACCTGGCATATCAGGCCATTGATCTCTGAAATTTAACGAAAATCTTGGGCATACATTCGTTCCGGCAAAAGCAGGATTCAAATATAAAGGATTTGCGTAAAATTGAGAAAAATGTGCATCTTGTGCAACAAGTGAATTGCCCCCTAAGAGCAAGACAGTTACTAATAAAACAAATATTCGTTTCCGCATAGTTATTTCTATATTTTAGTCGGCAAAAGTAATGATTTTTGGTTAAATTTCATAAAAAAAATTATCAACATCATTTTTTTTTGCAATTTTGCACTCTTCTAATCGTTGTTGTAAAAAGTATTTATTCATCAACAATAGACATAACGAAAAATGAATTTAAAATCTTGGGGTATTTTTCTGCTTTTTTTAGTACTGTTTTTTCAAATAGTTGATAATAAAGCACAAACATTTCATAAATCTTATACGATTTCTTGGGAAGAGCCGCTTTCTTTTACCCCTGATGAAGATTATTCTATTCAATTTCTTCATTTTGACGGGGCTATTTCAAGCGAGAACTTTCCCGCTTTACCTCTTTTTTATGACAAATTGCCGGTTAATAACTTTTGTACGGAAGTAACCGCTATTCTTCAGAATGAGAAATATATCACTCTTACTGAGAGT
>JAVWBZ010000103.1:0-5990 GCA_036649255.1 Bacteroidales bacterium | reverse complement strand
TTTTGGAATGTTCTGAAAGATAACATTGTTAATGAAATTTTCTAATCCGTTAAAAAGTTTTTGCATTTCCATAATAACCTACTTTTATTTACTGTTTTTTATGAGGGCAAAATTATCATTTTTTTTTGTATTTTTGCCGACTAAAATTTTAAGAATATGGATAAAAATACAGTTGTAGGATTGTTGCTAATATTTGCTCTATTCATGGGATTTAGCTTTTACACTTCATCAAAAACTAAAAAGGTTAACGAACAGGCACAGAAAGAGGTGCTCGAAAAAATGGCCAGTGAACAGGTCGTAGATTCTACCACTATTACTATAATGGAAGACTCTCTTGCCACGGCTCCTGAAAAACAGGCTTTAACTTCTACAAAACACGAAACTAAACAACATGTTTTTTCTTCTCCTGAAGTAGCAGATGGAAACAATTATGTGGTTGAAACTAATAAAGCGATTTATGAATTTACAAAGAAAGGCGGTTATTTGAAGAGAGTTGAACTGAAGGGAATCTATCGCTATACACCTAAAGATTCAGCTAAACAACCGTTGGTTTTGTATGAGGGAGACGATAATAATATGAATATCGAATTGATGCTGGCCGACCAATCCATCGTCAATACGAAAGATCTTTATTTTCTTTCTGATCAGGAAGGTAAATTAGTAGTTAAAGATCAGGATTCCACTACATTATCCATTCGATTGTATCCTAATAAACGAAATGTAGATAGTTTGGGTAATCAGTGTGAAACATTGGATTATAACAGTTATGTTGAGTTTTTATATACCTTCAAGCCAGATGATTATAGATTTGGCTACAAAGTCAACTTTGTAAATATGTCTTCATATCTTTATGCCAATAATCATGATTTTACCTTGGAATGGGATGCTCAATTGACTTGTATGGAAAAAAATTATGAGTATGCCAAGAATATTACCACTATATTTTATATGGATAATGTAGATGAAGTAGATAATCTTGATGAACGCGGACCGGAAAAGAAAGATTTTACCACTCCTTTGAAATGGGTTTCGTTTAAACAACAATTTTTTACCTCTACGATTATTGCAAATTCGCAAGAATTTTCAACTGGTTTGTTGGAAGTGACAGTTCCTACCGATAAAAATGAAAACAGCATTTTAAAATCAATGACGGCAGATCTGGAGTTTGACGTTAACAATGTTGATAACGGAAGTTTTGACATGTCATTTTATTTTGGCCCCAACCAATTTAAGTTGTTGAAAGAGTATGACATGAAGTTGGAACGCCAAGTTCCGCTCGGATGGGGATTCTTTTTGTTACATTGGATCAATAGGGGGGTGATTATTCCTATTTTCAATTGGTTGGAAGCTTATGGTTTGAATTACGGGTTGATTATTTTAATCTTAACGGTTATCATTAAAATTGCTATCTTTCCGGTAGCTTATAAAACCTATATGTCATCGGCCAAAATGCGTGTTCTGAAACCGGAGATAGAGACGATCAACGCGCGTTATCCCAAACCCGACGATATGATGAAAAAACAGCAGGCAACCATGACACTGTACAAAAGTGCAGGCGTCAATCCGATGTCTGGATGTTTACCGATGTTGCTTCAAATGCCGGTGTTGATTGCCATGTTCAGATTTTTCCCGTCGGCTTATGAACTTCGTCAAAAATCATTTTTATGGGCAGACGACTTGTCAACCTATGATTCCATCTTAACTTTTAACTTTAACATTCCTTTTTATGGAAACCATGTCAGCTTGTTTACCCTATTAATGACGATTTCAACCCTTATTTATACTTGGTTGAATAATAAACTCATGGCTCCCGCTGGCGGTGGTGCCGAACAACAAAAAATGATGAAAATCATGATGTATATGATGCCAGTGCTTTTCTTGGGGATGTTTAATAGTTTTTCTTCAGCTTTGACCTATTATTATTTGTTGGTTAACTTGATTACCTTCTTTCAAATGTGGATGTTCCGTGTTACAGTGGACGAAAATAAATTGCGTGAAAAGATAAAACTTAATATGGTGAAGCCCATTAAAAAATCAAAATGGCAATTGAAAATGGAAGAGATTGCTAAGCAACAAACACAGATGGCAAAGAATAAAAGATAGTATTTTTATCATAATAAAATTTTGAGAATCGAAAATAAAAAATAAAAAAATTGGTGTACATTTGCACGGTCAAAAAAAATTTATTAATGTAAAAGACGAAGAGATGGAAAATTTAGAAAAAAATGAAATTTTATCAAGAGCGGTTAGAGCAGGGAAACGTACTTACTTTTTTGATGTTAAGACGACTAAAAATGATGAAAAGTATCTGACCATTACCGAAAGCAAACGGAAATTCAATGCGGAAAACGGAAACTTTTACTATGAAAAACATAAATTATTCCTATATAAAGAAGACTTTACAAAATTTCAAAACGCATTGAACGGTGTATTGGAGTTTATTGAAACAGGAAAAATTCCTGATGATATATTATTTGACAATGAAAACAGAGCTGGTATTGATTTAAGTTTCGAAGACTTGGAGGCATAATATGGGAAAAATTATTGCTGTGGTTAATCAAAAAGGAGGTGTTGGCAAAACAACGACTGCCGTTAATTTGGCAGCTTCTTTAGCTGTTTTGGAACATAAAACTTTGTTGATTGATGCAGACCCACAAGCCAATGCAACCTGTGGAGTGGGACAAGAACCTGATAAAGTTGAGTATAGTATTTATGATTGCATGCTGGGAAATAAATATGCTTCCGATGTGATTATTCATACCGAAACTCCTAATTTGGATTTACTCCCCGCTCATATAGATTTGGTTGGTGCCGAAATTGAAATGATCTCTTTCGATAGACGGGAGTATAGAATGAAGGATGCTATCTATTCATTAAAAAATGATTACGAATTTATTTTGATTGATTGCGCTCCATCGTTAGGGCTTATTACACTCAACTCATTGGTGGCAGCCGATTCCGTTATCATTCCCGTTCAATGTGAATATTTTGCCTTGGAAGGTCTTGGTAAATTATTGAATACCATACGATTGATTCAAAATAATATGAATAATGAATTGACCATTGAAGGAATTTTATTGACGATGTATGTATCGCGCCTTAAGTTTGCCAATGCAGTGGTGGAAGATGTGAAACAACATTGTAAGAATATAGTGTTTGATACGGTTATTGCACGAAATATTCGCTTAAGTGAAGCTCCCAGTTTTGGAAAACCGATTGTTTTGTATGATGTTCAATCCCGAGGAAACACCAATTATTTGAATTTGGCTAAGGAAATATTGGTTAACAACGGTTATTCTTTTAAATAAATTATTATGGAAAAAACTACCGGAAAATTAGGAAAAGGATTGGGCGCCCTATTGGGAGGTGCTGATATTCCTATTTCTCCCACTTCTGCAGCTCGTGTAAAATCTGATACAAATAGCTATATCAAAATAGATACGATTGAAGCAAATCCTTACCAACCTCGTACCGATTTTGAACAACAGGCGTTAGAAGAATTGGCACAGTCAATCAAAACGTATGGGTTGATTCAGCCTATTACTGTTCGCCCTGTTGAAAATGGGAAATATCAACTTATTTCCGGAGAACGACGTTTGCGGGCTTCCAAATTGGCTGGATTAGCTGAAATACCAGCTTTTGTTAGGACAGCCGACGACTTTTTATCTATTCAAATGGCTTTGGTTGAAAATATTCAACGCGAAGATTTAAATGCCATTGAAATAGCCGTTTCTTATCAGAGATTAATTGATGAATGTAATTTCAAACAAGAGGAATTAAGTGAGAAGGTCGGAAAAAATAGAAGTACCATATCAAACTATTTAAGACTTCTTAAACTTTCCAAAGAAGCTCAAATTGCAGTAAGAGACAATAAAATTTCGATGGGACATGCTCGTGCCATTGTCATCATTGAGGATGATAAATTACAGACTAAAATGGTGAATGAAATTGTTGCTCAAGGCTTATCTGTGAGACAAACAGAAGCTTTGGTGAAAAAATATTCATCTGACTTTAAAACCTCAAAAACTAAAATTAAGATCAACCTTTCTGATGATGTGGTTAATTTTAAAACCGATTTATCCAAACGATTGAATGCCAAAGTATTGGTTAATAAAGATATGAACGGAAAAGGCAAAATTGTCATTCCTTTTACTTCGGATGAAGAACTTAAAAAAATTATCACCATACTTGGCTCTTAACTATACTATTCATACGTTTTGTGCGTTAAACTCATAATCAATACAAATCAGAGGAATGAGATTTCGACTATTCTTCATATTTTTAATTTTGTTATTTACTTTGAATAATACCTATTCTCAAGTGGATACCACTCTTGTCCCGGTAGATTCAACAACTGTAAAAGAAGACAAAATACCTCTTACTGATTCGATCCTCTTGAAAAAACACAACCCTGTTATTGCATCGTGTCTTTCCCTTATTCCTGGAGCTGGACAAATCTATAACAAAAAATGGTGGAAAGTACCTATTATCTACGCGGGTTTAGGAGTTGCTGGTTATTTTGTATATGATTTTGCTCATCAATGTAATTTATTTAAAAATGAATTTATATATCGATATAAGGGAGAGATCGCAAAATTAAATCCTGATTTTGCCATTTATGATGATGAAAATCTATTGGCACTTCGAAATGATTATCGACGAAACATGGAAATTTCCATTGCAGCCGTGATCATCATTTATATGTTAAATATTATTGATGCCACAGTGGATGCACATCTTTTTTATTTTGATATTTCCGATGATCTTTCTCTTTCTATTCAACCGGTAATCAATAATGATTTGCTTAGAAATTCGTTTAATACCGGTTTTGCATTAAAGTTAAAATTCTAATCTATTATATTTTGGCAAATTTCACAATTATCGGTTATGGGAAAATGGGCAAAGAAATTGAAAAAATTTTGCTCGGTTTACAACATTCTGTGGTAGCCGTGATCAATAGGGAAGAGGACTGGGAAAAACAGTTCGATTCGTTTCTTTCCAGTGATGCTGCCATTGAATTTTCAACTCCTGGTAGTGCAATAAGCAACTTTTATCGATGTTTTGATCATCAGATACCCTTAATTTCCGGTACAACCGGGTGGTATGGACAGATGGAACAGGTATTGGAAAAATGTAAAAACAGTTCAAATACTTTTATCTATGGTTCCAATTTTAGCATAGGGGCGAATATATTTTTCAAAATGAATGAAATGTTGGCTTCTCTCATGAATCAGCAGGAACAATATGAGGTAACCGTGGAAGAAACTCACCATATAACCAAAAAAGATGCACCCAGTGGAACTGCTATAACCCTTGCACAATCTATTATTTCCCAATTAGATAGAAAAAAAAGTTGGCAATTATCCGAATCTTCTACTTCCGAAATTGTTTCCATCAAGGCAAATCGGATAGCCGATATATCAGGTATTCATAAGGTTGTTTATTCATCCGAAGAAGATGTGATCGAATTAAAACACACAGCTCATCATCGTGCAGGGTTTGCACAAGGGGCTGTTAAAGCAGCTTTGTGGCTGATACAACATCCTGGTATTTATAATTTTAAAGATATTGCACTTGCATTATAAGTTCATTTAAAATTCACTAATATGCTTTTATCAAACATAACTCTTATTATCATAACTCTCATTTCAATGGTCGGTTTTCAAATCGGCTTATGGGGAGTTTTTAAAAAAGCCGGTTTTAAACCTTGGTTAAGTTTAATTCCAATTTATAACATGTGGATATGGCTGAAAGTATTGTCGCGCCCTTGGTGGTGGATCTTGCTGATTATCTTTCCATTTATTGGTGCCTTTATGTTTTACATGATGATATGGAAAACAATACGACTATTTGGAAAAACAAGCTATTTGCCTTTGATAGGAGGTACTTTTTTCTTTTGCCTTTATCTTCCGTACCTGGGCTTTTCAAAAAAAGAACATTATGCAACATTGGCCGATTTACCGAAATTTAAAAAAAGTAAACTCCGGGAA
>JAVWBZ010000102.1:0-6002 GCA_036649255.1 Bacteroidales bacterium | reverse complement strand
AATTAGGGAATGCGTTTTTTTCAACGATATATACCCCGGGTGTTTTCATGGATCCCATAAAATAATGTTTTAATGTTTATAAATAATAATAGTGACTAATTGTATTTTGCGAATGATCAATTGACCTGTTTACCGGTGTAGGATGAGGCAAAGAGGCACAAATGGTTTTTTCACCCCCTTTCCTTATTTCAAGTAATTTCATTATATAGCGATTGGATTGCGTCATTTTGATTGATGACAGGCTGGTATAGCGATAAGCCTTACTCCCGTCCGGTAAAATTGCCATTTCTTTCTGTTGAAAAACAATGTTATTATTTTCTTCCTTGATAGATAACGGATATGAGGGCCAATCACGCTTTGGTATGATAAAATATTCCCAATATTTTTCACAACTTGGTATCAAAATATCAATACTGTTTTTAGTGTTGGATTTAGTCCATTGTGAAATATTGATAGCTAACTCTTTCCAAACTTTGGGAATGAACGAATTGGTAATATCAACCAGATCATTTTCATTGGGAATCACAGAGACTGTTTTTGTATGTTCCGTAACATAATAAAACTCTTGATTCAAAGGGACCATGGCCAATTTTAAGATAGGCGTTTCTTTCAATATTAATTTTCTGCGTTGATAGGCTATTGCACTCTTTTCCATAAAAAACATCCATTCATTATGTTGTGTTTGGCGAAAAATAATATCGGCATTTTGTAACCACTTGCTTGATATATCATTGAGTACTAAATTAACGGGGCATTTCGTAATCGAATAATATTCATGTAAAATCACAATTTTACCAAGAATCAGATAGCTTTCACAATGAGTCATGGGTCATGTTTTTTTGTTGCACGCTTCCCGTGAAATTTTTTATTTCAAGAGCATCTAACGTTAAAACCCTCATTTTACATAAAATCGAAGGGTAATATTTGCCACCTAAAATATTCCACAGGTTGGAAAGTTCTTGCAAAGATAAATTAACGGGCTCTATGGCTATTTGCCTTTCATTGGATGTTTTAAAAATAGGATTGGTTTGTAAAAAATAACAAACACCCGAAATTAAGCGCAACGATTCTTCATATTGCTTTTCTGAAAAAACGGCGGCAATGAGTACATATAAATTTAATTGCCAGGAAGGAGTTCCCTGTTTATGATAAGAGTGAGAAGCGGATGAATGAAAATGCAAACCGGCAGCAGTTTCGCGTTCTATATTAATCAAAGATACGACCACTTTATTCAAATAAGTTGAATTATTGAGATCTGTCATAGATTGCAAGATCGTAATCTCATCAATCAAATCATAGCTTTTGGTAAGATAATTTGACAGGTTGCAAGACAATTGATTTAATGATTCCAATATCATGAGCGGAGATAAATTAATAATTTGTAACAAAAGTAGTTTTTTGAAGCGAAATTTTATTTCGCCATTTCAACAAAATGACTGCAAAATGAAATAGCAAGGAAAATGATCTTTTTTTTCAATGTAAAAATGCTGAAAATAAAATACTTACATTTTATTAAAGAAAGAAAAAAAATAAATTCCCCAAAAGAAATCTCTCGGTATTGTATTCAATATATTTTAATCAAATGTTAACCAGTGTTCTATATTGCAAATAAAATCGTTTTTTTATTATAAAATGTTAATTATAAAAACAATCACATTCCCAAAAAGGCCATAAATCCCAATCCCATAAGCCCTGTGGTAATATAAGCGATCCCCAAACCTTGCAATGGCTTTGGAATATCCGAATATCGGATTCGTTCGCGAATGGCGGCAAATGCCACAATAGCCAATAACCAACCGATTCCTGAACCGAAAGCATATACAAAACTATGGCCGATAGTAGGGAAATCTTTTTCTTGCATAAATAAGGAGGCTCCCAAAATAGCACAGTTAACGGCAATTAGCGGCAAGAAAATTCCCAATGAATTATACAATGCAGAAGAAAAACGTTCGATAATCATCTCCAATAATTGTACAATAGAGGCCACCACTGCAATAAAAACAATCAAGGATAAAAACGATAAGTTAATGTTGCTCCATTTCATTGAAATCCATTCTAAAGCACCTGCCTTCAAAAGATATTGATGAATCAGATAGTTAATTGGAACCGTGATCATGAGAACAGCACACACCGCCACCCCCAAACCAAAAGCGGTTTTTACATTTTTAGAGACGGCTAAATAAGAACACATGCCTAAAAAATAGGCAAAAATCATGTTATTTACAAAAATTGATTTTATAAAAAGAGAACTTAATGATTCCATAGGTTCGAAGGTTTAATAATAAAATTTTGATCAGTTTTTCAATCGTTGTCCCCAGATCAGCACTCCTACCAAAATTAGCGCCATGGGGGGAAGTGTCATGAGTCCATTATTTAAATAACCGTGTGCATAGAACAATTCCGGAATGACCGAGTGATTCCAAATAGTTCCGGAACCCAAAAGTTCACGAATAAAGCCCATGGCGACCAATACCAATCCATACCCGATTCCGTTGGCAATACCATCCAAAAAAGAGGGAAGGGGAGGATTGCCCAAAGCAAAGCCTTCCAAACGCCCCATGATGATACAATTGGTAATGATCAATCCTACAAAAACCGACAACATTTTACTTACATCATAGAAATAGGCTTGTAAAATTTGATCTACTAAAATAACCAGTGCCGCTACAATAATCAATTGAACTATAATTCTAATACGAGGTGGTATTGTATTACGTATTAAAGAGATAGTTAAATTTGATAAAGCACATACAATGGTCACCGATAAGGCCATTACCACAGCAGGTTTCAATTGTGCCGTAACAGCCAATGCCGAACAAACGCCAAGCACTTGCACGAGAATGGGATTGTTTTTATTGAGCGGACCAAGAGGGAATTTCATATTTTATAAAAAGAAAAATTAATGATGTGCGATCTGTTGAGTAGGAAGATAAAATGACAAACAATGCGAAATCATCTCTTCCACCCCTTTAGAGGTAATGGTGCCTCCCGTAATGGCATCCACACCATGTTCAGAAGCAACCTTGCTGTTCATAACGCCTCCTTTTACCACTTTAACGGATACGAAATTTCCGTTGGTGTCATACAACAGTTTCCCGTTAAAAGTGGAAGCAAAATGATCGGTGGAAATTTCGGCACCTAAACCGGGTGTTTCTCCTTTATGAGCAAATACACACCCTTTTACCGTATTACAATCGTGACCAATGGCCATATATCCCCAAATAGGTCCCCATAACCCTTTACCCGATAAAGGAATAACAAAACATGAATCATTATTATTAATATGGATGATGTAAAAAGGAAGTTGGTAATCTTTTTCACCTTTGGTTGCCTTATATAATTCGGTTGTTAGATTGATATCAAAAGGGCGCACTGTTCCCAAGATGAATTTTCCATTCTGATAACGACTTACGATTTTTCTTTTGGCATCGATGGAGCATTCTTCGACAACTTGTTGAAATTGCGCTTGCACTTCTTCTTTGGGAATATGACTATATCCAGCAGCTTTTAAAATTTGTTGCATCTTTTCAATTTCATGATTGGCTTGCTGCTTTGGTTGCAGAAATATAGCGGCCAACGACAATAAAATAGCCACCAACAAAACCAATAGTGTGATATAAATAAAAATATAGCGATTCGTAAAATTTTTTGTTGACATGAACTCCAATTTTGTCGGCAAATTTACATGATTTTTCCTATCGATAATGGATAAAAGAAGAAAAATACCGAACAACCTTCATCTTGAAATAATACAGTCAGTTAATAACCCGAAAACTTATCGGAATTCCTTTTATTTCGAAAAAACATTTATTTTTGCACAAATTTTTTGCAGATGGTTACAAACAGAATATCTCCCGAAAATATCATTTCGTTGAAGGATATTGATATTTTTGTATTTGGTAGTAATTTAGCTGGGGCCCACGGTGGCGGAGCGGCCAGAACGGCCTTTCAAAAATATGGGGCAATATGGGGGCAGGGAGTCGGAAGGCAAGGGCAATCGTATGCTATCCCCACGATGAATCTTGAACTCAATAGAATTTTAACTTATATAGATGAATTTATTATTTACGCTCAGCAACATCCCGAACTTACTTTTATGGTAACATCCATCGGCTGCGGCATTGCAGGTTTTCATGCAAAAGAAATAGCTCCTTTGTTTAAAAGAGCTGTAAAAGTGAATAATATTTATTTACCAGCCATTTTTTGGAATTTTTTACAGTCTTACCTATCATAATGTTGATACATGATTGATTTCTTTGTTCGAAAAATCATGTTTTTCATTTTAAGACTAAAAAGGAAGCTAAATCATAATCTTATACCTTCTTTAGTTAAAAATTATTCATTGTATCATTATAAAAATAACACATGGTCAGTAAAAACAGGTTCAATACAAATGAATGCAATCTTGTTTATTAACAATTGTATTGATAAATAAATGCAATGATGCAACAAATATTACTTATTTCTTTAAAATAATCAACATAAATGTTAAAAACAAATAATTTTTTCTATTTTATTTTTAAATCCTAATTTTTATTCTATTTTTGCCAGCCTCATACGATTATAAAATAGAAAGATTTTTATGAAAAAAAAGATTAGAATCTTAACCATTGATGGTGGTGGTATCAGAGGAATTATTCCTGCCGTAATTTTAAATTATATAGAAGAGGAAATTCAAAAAAGAACAGGAAATGCCAATGCTACGTTGGCCGATTATTTTGAAATGATTGCAGGTACAAGTACCGGAGGTATTTTAACCTGTTTTTATCTTCTTCCAGCCAAAGATGGAGATCTGAAAAAGAGTCGTTATTTTGCCAGAGAAGCCATCGAATTATATAAAAAATATGGAAAAACGATCTTTAAACCTAAAATGAGTATTTTGGGCACCACCATCGGACAACTTTTTGGAGAAAAATATTCTGAAAAAGGCCTTGAAAAGATTTTAAAAGAGAAAATGGGCAATATAAAATTGTCTGAAACACGAAAACGTTGTCTAATCACAGCTTACGATATTTCCAGTAGAAATGCTGTCTTATTTACCACGCTTAAAGCACAAAAGAGTCATCTTAGAAATTATTACATGAGAGATATTGCCCGTGCCACTTCGGCAGCTCCTACCTATTTTAAAGCAGCCAACATCGTTTCCATGGGAAAGAAAAACTCATTTTTGATTGATGGTGGAATGTTTGCCAATGATCCTACGATGTGTGCCTTGGTGGAAGCAAGAAAAACTTCATTCCCCAATTTTGAAGGATTTCCCGATATTGAAGACATGTATATTGTCTCAATTGGCACAGGAAAAGATTTGAAGAAATATGACTATGGAAAAGCCAAAAATTGGGGTATTCCGGGTTGGATTGCTCCCATTATCAGCATCATGATGTCCTCGTCGGCAGAAGTGGTAAGTTATCAGGTTGCCAAGCTTTTTGAGGTTGTAAAATGCCCGGAATGCTATACCAGAATCGAACCTGAATTAGGGTTGGCCAATTCAGCCATGGATGATGTTTCAGATAACAACATGGCACATTTATATGATGCCGCCATGAATTATATAGATCATAATATGTCAAAACTCAATAAAATCGTCAAGATATTAATCAGTCAATCTTAATTAATGGATTGGGAGCGAGACCAGCGGATTTTTCGCTTAATCGTAATCTGTATAACACAATAATCTACCAGAGGAGCAAAAATATTCATCAATAAAATGGCAAGCATCATTCCTTCGGGATATCCTTTATTGAGGGTTCTAATCAGAATTGCCATCACGCCTATCAGGAAACCGTAGATAATTTTTCCTGGTTTCGTATGGGAAGCAGAAACCGGATCCGTGGCCATATAAACTGCACCAAAGAGAAAACCGCCCATCAAAAGTTGCTGATAAGCAGAAACTTCTGTAAACATTCCTATTCCCGCTACATTGAATATCCAAGCCGTACAAAGTCCTCCCGCAATCACGGAAATCATGATTCTAAGGCTGGCTATCTGTGTAAAAATCAGCA
>JAVWBZ010000101.1:0-6044 GCA_036649255.1 Bacteroidales bacterium | reverse complement strand
TGAAAATGGGGCATCATTATTTCAGACTGTGCAACCAAATCTATTATCTCATCACGAAGTAAATTAGGTTCAATGGAAGATATTCTGACTCTTTCCATTAAATGTTGTTTTTCAATAGACAGAAGTAAATCGTATAAACAATCCTCTCTTCCTTTTCCGAAATCACCAATATTGACACCAGTTAAATTGACCTCTTTTAATCCTGTCTGGTGAATTTTCTCAATGTTTTTCAAGACATTTTCAATGGAATCGCTTCTGCTTTCGCCACGTGCAATGCAAACGGTACAGTAAGTACAGTGATAGTCGCACCCATCCTGAATCTTGAGAAATGAGCGAGTCCGGTCGTGAGAAGAGTATGTGGAAAAGAAGATAGGGATAGGGTTTGATTCTTCCCCATTGATATAATTGATGATATTGAGTTTGTCTCTGTTTCCGAAAACACGACTTACACCTTCCCATTTTTTTACCACTTCGCTTTGTAACGCCGAATAGCATCCGGTAATAATAAGTTGAGATTCTGGGTTTTCACGATGAAGCTTGGAAACAAAATTGCGCGCTTTTTTTTCGGCAGAACCAGTTACCGCGCAGGTATTTACGATAATAAAATCAGGTTTGTCAGACAATACACAACCTATTTCTGTGAGTCTGCGGGTTATATCTGAAGATTCGCTAAAATTGAGCTTGCAACCTAACGTATAAATGGCAAAGTCTTTTTTTTTCATGCGGCAAAAGTATGGAATAATTGTGAATGAACGAATTTTTCTTAGGAAAAATAATGACATCCTTGCTTTTTTATGAATGGAGGTTTGGTGAGGTGTTTAATCTTTTATTTTTTCAGAAAGAAAAAATGTTTTGAGTGGTTTGCTTGCCGAATAAATATTTTTTTTCAAGTTGAGGTATAACTGTCTTGTAATAAGTTGAAAATAGATGTTTTACGATTTTTGTTCTTTCATTTTGAGAAATGTTTTTAATCTAAGTAAGTCGGATTGTGTAAAAAATGCTAATCTAAGTAAGTCGGATTAAGTTGAAGTGGTGTATGTAAAAAACTTTTTTTGTATTTTTGCGCTTTCATTTTGAATAATAAATAAGTAATATGAGAACAAAATATTTTGATTTAATTTCACAGACTTATGAATTTCCGCAAGAGGAATTCAAGATTGAAGATAATGAACTTTTGTTCAATGATGTTCCTTTAATGGATATTATTAAGCAATATGGAACTCCTCTAAAGATAACTTATTTGCCTAAGATAACACAAAATATTATGCGAGCACGGCGTTGGTTTAATGTGGCCATTGCCAAGGCAGATTATCAAAGCGATTACCACTATTGTTATTGTACAAAGAGTTCCCATTTTGAATTTGTTATGTCGGAAGTGCTAAAAAATGACGTGCATATTGAAACATCATCCGCTTTTGATTTGAATCTCATTGAAACTTTAAATGAGAATAATCAATTTGAAAAGGATAATTATATTATATGTAACGGATTTAAAAAACAACAATATATTGATAATATTTCCATGATGTTGGAGAATGGTTTTATCAATACAATTCCGGTGTTGGACAGTAAGTATGAATTGGAACTATTGGATCGAAATATCAAAACTAAGTGTAAAATCGGGATTAGGATTGCTGCTGAAGAGGAACCTCGATTTGAGTTTTACACATCCAGACTGGGAATCAGATACAATGATATTATTCCTTTTTATCAAAATAAAATCAAGCGAAATCCGAAGTTTGAACTCAAAATGTTGCATTTTTTTATTAATACTGGTATCAATGATACGGCTTATTATTGGAATGAATTGGCAAAGTGTGTCAATTTGTATTGTGATTTAAAGAAAATCTGTCCGGAATTGGATTCATTGAATATAGGGGGCGGTTTTCCTATTAAAAATTCATTGTCCTTCAATTATGATTATGAATATATGGCAGAGGAGATTGTTTCACAAATTAAACAGATCTGTGACCGGGAAGGAGTGAAGGAACCTGATATTTTCACAGAATTCGGTTCTTATACCGTTGGGGAAGCAAGTGCAGTTTTGTTCTCTATTGTACAACAAAAACGTCAGAATGATAGAGAGTTGTGGGACATGATCGACAGCTCTTTTATGACGACTCTTCCCGATACTTGGGCGATCAATCAGCAATTTATTATTTTGGCTGTTAATAATTGGGATAGGGAGTATGAACGCGTGTTTTTAGGTGGTTTAACTTGTGATAGTCATGATTATTATAATTCGGAGGCGCATTTAAATGCGGTTTTTTTACCTAAAATACACCAAACCGATAATAGTAATATTGAAGGAACCGATAAAATTCCTGAACATAATTATGAAAATGAAACGCAATACATCGGTCTGTTCAATACTGGAGCCTACCAAGAGGCTATCGGAGGATATGGCGGAATACAACATTGTATGACACCTGCTCCGAAACATATCATTATTTATAAAGACGAAGAGGGGGAAATTTGTACTAAATTGTTTGCTAAAGAACAGAGTTACAAATCAATGCTGAAAATTTTAGGTTATTAGGTAAAGCAAACATAATTTTTGTATCTTTGCGGCTGGGTAAGTCTTGTACGATCAGCTCCCTTTTAACTCCCCCAGGACAGGAATGTAGCAAGGGTACATTGGTTGTAGCGATGCGATATAAGTAGCTTACCCTTTTTTCATAAAAGATTATGTTACTTAAAATCTATCCGGAAAATCCTAATCCAAAGGCCCTTAAAGAGGTGGTGGAATGTTTGCAAGACGGTGGTATCATTGTCTATCCTACCGATACCATATACGGAATAGGCTGTGATATTTTTAAATCCAAGAGTGTTGAAAAGATAACGCAAATTTTAGGTAATAATAAAAAAAAATCTCATTTTTCATTTATCTGTTATGACCTCAGTCATCTTTCTGATTATACAAAACCTATTAATAATCAGATTTTTAAGGTGATGAAAAAGACGCTTCCAGGGCCTTATACTTTTATTTTGGAAGCCAATAACAATGTTCCTAAGCTATTGCAAAGCAATAAAAAAACTGTAGGAATACGGGTTCCCGATAATTCTATTATTCGTGAAATGGTAAATTTATTGGAACATCCCATTCTCTCTACTTCAGTGAAAGATGATGATCAGGTGGTGGAATATACAACCGATCCCGAATTGATATATGAACGATATGGAGATATGGTTGATATTGTGATTGATGGAGGTTATGGAGACAATATCCCTTCCACCGTGGTAGATTGTACATCCGGTAATATTGAGGTAATCAGAGAAGGAAAGGGGTTGGTTGATCTTTTATTTTAATTGAAATATTCATGAAAATTGCTTTTGTCCTCACTGCCCATTTTCCTGATGATGAGAGAGTCTATTTTCATCAAGCCAAAACATTGGAACAACATCATTGTGAAACCTATTTTATTTCAACTCTTGTTAATCGGCAGGAATTGCCCTCTTTTCACTGTTTTGACTCTACTGGTTTTTCTAAACAAAAGTTGATTCATACAATTTCAAAAAGACTGGCATCTATCCATCCTGATGTCATCATTTGTGATACCCCCATGGCGATTATGGGAGCTGCTCAATATCGAAGAAAAGCTAAACAAGATGCTCGTATTCTTTATGATATTACAGAATGGTATCCATCCAAAAAAAATTTGGCTCATCTAACTGTTATCTCCAAAACGGGTAAATTTTTACTATTGATGTTACTTAATCTGTGGGCGAATTTTAAAACAGATGGATTTATATTGGGGGAATATTACAAATCCAAACCATTCCGCTTTTTCTTTCCTAAGAAACCGTATATATTTTGTTCGTATTATCCTGATTTACGATTTATTCATCCAATACCACCCCATACTCTTACCCAAAACTGTCAACTTTTTTACAGTGGTAATCTATCAAAAGAAAAAGGATTCGAACAAGTATTAAAAGCTGCAATTTGGGCAGCCTCTTTTAACCCTAAAGTGTATTTTACGTTGAATGTAATGACTACATCAAAGTTTGAAGATTCATATCGTTTACCCGAAAATCTGGATATTTCGTTTACTCCTTATATCCCTTTTGAAGATTTTTGTAAAAAAGCCACCGAAAGCGATCTCTTTTTTGATTTACGACAACCTGATTTTGAAAATGATCGATGCCTGCCTATCAAATTGTTTTATTTCATGGCTTTCGGACGTCCGGTGATTTATACCGATTTGAAAGCAATTCGCAAGGGAGTTCCTGAAATAGAAGAATTTGGGTATCTGGTAAATCCTTATGATACGGAGGCGATTTTGGATATTATAAATCAATATCTTCTAAACAAGCAATTATATGATCAACATTGTGAACGAGCATTGCAACTTTCAAAAGAAAAATATAACTGGGACAACCTTGCTCCTGATTTTATAAAATTTATTTTGCACAATGAGTAGTTTTAATCTGAAAAGTAATATTTTTTCTACTATTCTCAGTAAAGGATTTATCCTGATACTCAATTTTGCAATTGTAGTTTTTACTACTCAATTATGGGGAGCGGAAGGAAAGGGAATCATTGCATTGTTTGTTGCAGATCTTGGTTTAATTGGTATTTTTGCCAATGTTTTTACAGGAAGTAGTGTCTCTTATTACTTCTCTAAAATAGGGAAGTCGAAGCTAGCTACTCAGGGATATTGCTGGGTCTTTTTTGTATCAGCTGTCGCGGCGATCGTTACTTCATTAACCGGAGAAAATAATTTAACTGTTTTTCTTTTTATAGTATCTGTTTTTTTAGGAATATTGGCTTTTCAAAATTCGTTGTTCATAGGTTCTCAAAAAATCAGGAATTATAATATTATAACGGTTTTACAACCGTTATTGCTCCTTATTTTCATGTTTTTTTTTCATTTTGGTTTTCATGATCTTGGGTATTATTCCTATTTTTATGGACAAATTACTTCTTTATTTATTATTCTGATTATTTGCGGAATAATGCAGAATAAGGACTCCGGGAACATCGTTTGGGATTTAAATAAAGAGGCTATCAAACAATCGTTTTCCTATGGATGGAAGACGGAATTGAGCAATTTTCTTCAATTTTTTAATTATAGATTGAGCTTCTATTTACTTCATTATTTTATAGGGATTAATTCTGTCGGAATATTTTCCATTGGGGTTGCTTTGTCAGAAGCAATTTGGGTAATCAGTAGAAGCATGTCGCTGGTGCAATTTTCCAATGTAATTAAACAAGGTGATACGGAAAGTTCTAAAAAAGAGACTATTTCAATTTCAAAATATAGTTTTTGGGGATCTCTACTTTGTCTTTTGGTTTTACTTGCTTTGCCCTCCTCTTTGTTCGGATTTATCTTTGGAAGCGAATTTTCGTCGGTCAAAGAGGTCGTTTTGTTTTTGAGTCCCGGTATTTTGGCGATCTCGGTCTCCAATGTATTCGGCAATTATTTTTCGGCCATCAAAAAGCTTAATATCCTCATTATCAAATCAGCCATCGGCCTTTTGGTTACCCTGGTTTTATCGCTTTGGTTGATCCCTATTTTGGAGATACAAGGAGCTTGCATCTCCAATTCTGTCTCTTATCTAATTTCTTCTATGGTTCTGATTCTCTATTTTTTTAGAAAAAGATAACGGTATTTTTCTTATCCATAGTTGTTTAGAGGAAACTTTATATTTTTCTTCAAAATCTTTATATAGATTTGATTTTTTTTGTATTTTTGCCGCCTGAAAATATGGCGATCATAGCTCAGTTGGTTAGAGTACCGGATTGTGGTTCCGAAGGTCGTGGGTTCGAATCCCACTGGTCGCCCGAGAGTTAGAAAATGGTTAAAAGTCAGTGGCTTGTAAGAAATAGTTGCTGACTTTTGCTTTTATAATTATTATTTCCGGTATTATTTTGTCTTATATTATGATAAAAAATGAAATGAAACTTCCAGGTACTATATTTGCTGATGCTACTTCGTTTTTGTAGCTTCATTGTTTTACAAAAAGGAATGCTAGAAAATAAAAAGAATTGACTTTGTTGGTTTAAAATTAGATACAAGTGTATAATTATAGCGGTAAAA
>JAVWBZ010000100.1:0-6049 GCA_036649255.1 Bacteroidales bacterium | reverse complement strand
TTGGAATACTACCAATGCTTTTTATTATTAGGCCGTCATGTCTTAAAAATGTTAGCAATATAAAAAAGCGCCCTTAAAACATGAAACAGATAAATTTGGATGAGACTTATACCCGCCGTAAACGGGGCTCTCTCTTGCGGCTACACCTTCATTTTGGCCGCGTTTTAAGGAAATAAAAAAATGATTAACTTTGCATTACAAACTAAAAAATCAAATACACACTTTTGGGATACTATCGGTTATCAAATCTCGTTAGATGCTTCATGTTGCCATCGGGAGGAATTGACTTAAAGTCTCCTCTTCATTCTTGAATTTTACTACACGTCACCTTTCTTTTTATAAAAAAAATAAAAAAATAATTTATTTATAAAAATAATTAATAATATTTTATATATTTGCATTTCTAAAAATAACTACTATGACTCGTTGGCTGCCTATAAAACTACCTGTTTTTTGGTTGATTTTAATCTCAACTCATATTTTGATTCTTCGTTCGCAAAATTCTGTAATGGAGTACTATCTTGAAGAAATTGGTCAATCCTATTCGGCTGTAACACCTTTTTATGATCGTTCTCTCCTCGGTTTTACTTTAGAAAACCGGTATTTACTTAAAGAGCTGATGCATAGTGAGTTTCTTTTACAGGGATTGTATAAAAAAAATGCTTTTCTTTTTTCCAGCTGTCATTTTGGTTATGCTCACTATGGCGAGTTCTCCTGTTCTGTTGGGTATGCAAGAATATTGGCAAAACCGTTGGCTGTTGGAATCAATTTTTATTATTTGCTTGATTATGCCTTTCAATATCGTTCTTCCCATTCTGTTACTTTTGATTTCTCTTTATATGCTCGAATCAATGAAAATATTGGAATGGCCATATCCATTTATAATCCGGCACGATTGAAGTATGGCGTGATAGGGCAGTCGCTTATTCCAATGGAATTTGAGGTTAATTTGTATTATAAAATGGATAAAAAGCTCTTGTTTTATTGTGATGTTTCAAAGTTATTACCGGGTTATTTAAATATAAAATGGGGTGGTTACTATAGACCTATGGAACTATTTTGCTTCTCGCTTATGGCTTCGTTAAAAGAGCTAGCCCTTAATATTGGCTTGTATTGGCGCCGTTATACTTTCCGATTTAGTTCTTCTTTTCATTATAATTTAGGCCTTTCCCCAAGTTTCAAATTGACTTACTCATTTTAATTTTCAATTTTCATTCAGTTCGTTGCTCTTTTTCTGCCAAATTTAAAAAATAACTCACTACTGATGCGTAAGTTTTTTATCTTTTTGTTCTTCAGAGTTTCCTTTTCTCTTTATTCTCAGCAGGATACGATTTTTCTGCACATTGTTACACCTGATGAGTGGAGCAAGCAAATAGAAGAGGGGATCATTGAAACGGTTGAAGAAAATGCAGAAAGCATGTTGGATGAAACGGTGGAAGAAATACAACACATTGTAGATGATAAAAAAATGAATATCAATGATTTATCTCCGGAAGTTGCTTTTGGTATTTTAAAGCTAACGGATTTCCAATATTATCAATTGCAGCTTTATATAGAAAATTATAATCAATTGTTGAGTTTGTATGAATTGCTTGCCATTGAGGGATTTACAAAAGAAGATTTGGAACGACTTACTCCATGGGTAGAGGTTAGGCTAAAGCCAGAAAAAAACTTATTTTTTAAAAACTTTTTTAAGTATGCCCGACATCATTTATTGTTGCGGTATGGACAAATTGTGGAACCTATGGTCGGCTACGATAAAACTCAACCTGTTTATTATATGGGTTCACCCTCACATTGGGTGTTTAAGTATCGCTTTACCACCCAAGATCGTTTTTCTGTCTCTTTTTCCGGAGAGAAAGATGCAGGAGAACAATTTTTTAAAGGAACTCAAAAACAGGGTTTCGATTTTTATTCTATGCACTTGTGTTTGAAAAATTTCGGATTGCTCAAAACACTGGCGATAGGTGATTATAAATTAAATATGGGTCAGGGGCTTGTAATGGGTTCGCAACTGTTGAGCGGAAAAGGTGGTGGGGTAGGGGCTGTTCGTCGTTTTCCAACGACCATTCAACCAGCATCTCCTTTAAATGAAAGTAATTTTCTGCGAGGAATAGCAGCTCATATAGGGAATTACCGATTTTCGGGGATTATTTTTTATGCTCATCGTTTTTTTGACGGTTCCCTGAAAACGAATGAGGAATATCAAAATCTGTTTGATGGTACTCTTTCCGTATCGGGTTATCATCGTACATTAAAGGAAATATCACAAAAAGAGGCTCTCAGGAATAGAATATACGGAGTGGATTTTGTATATCGTCACCGTATATTTAAGATTGGAATAAGAGCAGTACGTACCGGTTTTGCGGCATATGTGAACAAAACGGAAGAACCCTACAAACGATATGATTTTACCGGAACAGGGAATTGCAACATTGCCTTTGATTACCAGGTTCTGATTAAAAAATATCTGTTGTTCGGCGAATTTGCACTGGATCAGAAAGGAACACCTGCACTTTTACAGGGTGCTGTTTTTGAATTACATCCCAAAGTGAAAATAGCTACTTTATTCCGGTATTATGACAAAAGTTATATTGCATTGCAGGGAGGAGCTTTTGGATTGAATCGCTACAATAAAAATGAAACAGGCCTTTATGTAACGTTGCAATGTGTTTTAAATAAAAAACTTGAGCTGAACTATTATCACGATATTTACTATTTCCCGTGGCTTAAATATCAGACAGATGCTCCTTCTAAAGGCAATGAACTAGGAATTGGTTTGGATTATCGAATTCATAAAAAATGTAGCCTGACATTTCGTTATCAGTTGAAAAAAAGAGAACAAAATTTCAGAAACAATTATACCAATGCCCTTTATACTTTGAATAGAAATAAATTTCGAATGATAATGGTGTATCATCCTTTGGAGTGGATTCAATTGAAAACAGAGTTTGATTTTATTTGCAATCAGAGCCATGCTGTCAAATACCGTCAATATGGCTTACTGCTTTTTCAGGATCTTAATTTGTCGACGAACAAAACCAATTTGGTGTTCAAGTTGCGTTTTGCCTTGTTTGATAACGATTCGTATGAAGAAAGAATATACGCTTATGAACAGGATTTATATTATACTTTTACGGTTAACAGCTATTATGAAAAAGGATGTCGTGCCTATTTAATGTTGAAATATAGTTACAAGTTTCTGGATATCTGGATTCGTATTTCCCAGACTTATTATAGTAATAAAACTGAAATTGGAAGTGGTTTAGATGCCATTAAAGGAAAAACGAAGACGGAGATCAAAGCACAGGTAGTGGTGAAATTATGACAAATGGGCTGCAACCTGCTGCATTAACCACATTGGGGTCGAAGTGGCTCCGCAAATGCCAATGCTTTCCTTCTTTGAAAAAGAGATTTCCTGGAGCTGTTCGAGGTGAGACACAAAATAGGAGTTAGGATTGACTTTCTTACATAGGTCGTATAAGTAAAGACCGTTGGAACTTTTCTCTCCCGAAACAAAAATGATTTTGTCGTATTGTGAGGCAAAATTTTGTATCTGTTTGGATCTATTGGCTACAGAGCGACAAATAGTATCATAATGTTCAAATAGTGACTCTTTTTTCCTTTTTTGATACCTCTTTTTTATTTCTTCAATGAGTTTGGAATATTCTTCCAAGCTTTGTGTTGTTTGAGCGTAAAGTTTAGAAGGTCTGGTAAAGTCTATTTTATCAACATCCGACAAAGAAGAAAGTACAATGCCGTTTTGTTCTGTTTGACCTATTAATCCTACTACTTCCGCGTGCCCTTGTTTGCCAAAAATAAGAATTTGACCGTTTTGAAATAGAGGGTCTTCGTAATTTTTTTTGATCGTTTTTTGTAAATGCAGTACAACACGGCAAGTGGCATCTATTAGCTCAATATTGTTTTTGTGGGCAATTTGGTAAATTTCGGGAGGCTCTCCATGTGCCCGTATCAAGACCTTGGCATGATGCAATTGTTTGAATTGTTCATAGGTAATCACAATTAACCCTAAGTCAGATAAACGTTTTACCTCTTCATTATTGTGCACAATGTCACCCAAACAATAAAGTTGATGATTTTGAACTAAATATTTTTCAGCTGTATTAATGGCATAAATAACGCCGAAACAGAAACCAGAATTTTGATCAATGACCACTTTCATGATCGGTTACCATTTTTCAGGAAATAGGGAATCCACAAATTCGGTGCGATTGAAAACTTGTAGTTGTTCAATCTTTTCGCCTACTCCTATGTATTTTACGGGGATTTGGAATAGATCCGAAATGCCAATGACAACACCGCCTTTTGCAGTTCCGTCTAATTTTGTGATGGCCAAAGCATTTACTTCAGTAGCTGCTGTAAATTGTTTGGCTTGTTCTATGGCATTTTGTCCGGTAGAACCGTCCAATACCAATAAAATTTCGTGTGGAGCGTCTGGAATCAATTTTTTGATAACATTTTTTATTTTGGTTAGCTCATTCATCAAGTTGATCTTATTATGAAGCCGACCGGCTGTATCAATGATCACAATATCGCTTTTTTTGGCTAAGGCAGAGGCCACCGTATCGTAGGCAACCGCAGCGGGATCTGATCCCATTGCTTGTACCACAATGGGAACATCGGCACGTTTTGCCCAAACTTCTAACTGATTAACAGCTGCCGCTCTGAAAGTATCTGAGGCACCCAACATAACGGAATAGCCTTTTTTCTTGAATTGGTAGGCTAATTTTCCGATGGTGGTGGTTTTTCCCACTCCATTAACTCCTACAACCAAGATAATATAAGGCATGCCTTGGTTGGGAATTACGAAATCGTGACTGTTCTCCATATTATTTTCAAGAAGCAGTTTTGCAATTTCTTCTTTAAGGATGGTGTTCAACTGTTCGGTCCCAATGTATTTGTCTTTGGAAACCCTTTGTTCAATGCGATCTATTATTTTTAGAGTAGTTTCCACTCCCACGTCGGAGGTTACCAATACTTCTTCCAGTTTATCCAAGACATCATCATCAACTTTTGATTTTCCAACAACCGTTTTAGCTAATTTAGAAAAGAAGCTCTCTTTTGATTTTTCAAGACCTTCGTTTAGTTCTTTTTTTTTCTCTTTTGAAAATATAGAAAAAAATCCCATGTCAAAATATTTTTGGCAAAGATACGAAAAAAGCCGAAACGATTTACACCATTTCAGCTTCTTTCAACCATGAAAACAAAATATTACTTTTTAGCCAAAAAGTCTTTTACGTTACCGGATTCCATAATAGTTTCTTTGAAAGTATAAGCTCCGGTTTTTGGTAAACGTTCCATTCTTACTACGCGAGTAAAGGAAACTCCACCTTCTTTTTTCAATGTTGCAACAACCTTCTTTGCCATTTCTAATCTATTTTATGTTATTTAATTTCTTTGTGAACAGTTACTTTCTTTAAAAAAGGATTGTATTTTTTTAATTCCAATCTTTCAGGAGAATTTTTTCTGTTTTTTGTGGAAATATATCTTGACATTCCCGGTACTCCACTTGCCTTTTGCTCGGTACATTCCAAAATAATTTGTTGACGAGCCTCTTTGTTTTTCTTTGCCATGATTAACTTATTTTTCTATTTTCTTTTATCCTATGATTTAGGGTTGCAAAAATACAATTTTTTTTGAAACAAACAATAACCTTTTTGTTTTTTTGTTTTTTGAATGTAGAACTCTTTTATCAAGGTAGAATATAAACTAAAATGCTTTATTACCTTTGTTTTATGAATTTAAAGTTTCCCAGATGGTGTCTTTTAGTTGCATTAAATTTTTTTGTGTATGCGATGAAATAAAAATAACGGGTACGCCGGTTGGAACTTTTTTTTGTAATTTTTTGAGCTCATCGTCGCTAACAAGGTCACATTTGGTGATGGCCAGAATATGTTTTTTGTCCATTAATTCGGTGTTGTATTTTTTGAGTTCGTTGAGCAAAATTTTGTACTCCTTTTTTATGCTTTCCGAATTGGCCGGAACTAAAAAGAGAAGAATTGCATTTCTTTCGATATGTCTTAGAAAT
>JAVWBZ010000099.1:0-6098 GCA_036649255.1 Bacteroidales bacterium | reverse complement strand
CCCTAAGAGCAAATTCCCGATTTTAATTTGGATAGACATGGTATTTTAAAAAATTGAAAATTAAAAAATGAACGCAGGACTACGTGTGGAGAGATAGGTTAATTTGTATAAATCTAATAAAAATAGATTAGGGCGACGACAGAGACTTTTTCTCATCAGAGAAGCCCCTTGTTGATAATACCATGAAAGGAGTTTGTGAAGACCCCATTTTTTACATTTTTGATAGGTTTTCAGTAATTTGTTGTCTTCTATAAAATCATGATCAATAATGTTATTTTCAATCAGATATATTAAATTATCAATGGATGTTTTTACTTTGTCCAGATATTCTTCATTTACATCCAACCCATCATGATATAATGGATTGTCCAGATGATGAACAGGTATCTTTAGATGTCTTAGCTGACATCCGAATAAGGTGTCTTCATTGCCGTAAGTAGTCAGATTTTCGTTAAATTCTATTTTTTTAAAAATGGACTTGGTCATTAAAACATTGAAGGGGGTGAATGATTTATACGGGTGTTGGTTTCTGATAGCAGCCGAAATTTGTTCACGCCGTGTTCCATAATACCATCGCAATATGCGATTTTTGCGAGGAGCTTTTTTCCGATAGGCTACACCTCCGTTCATCACAAATTCGGTTTCATTTTGTAATATTTTGATCTGTTCAAGATATCGTGCAATATATTGTTGATCTATGATGGCGGCATCGCAATCAATAAAAAGGATATAGGGATATTGAGCTTTGCTAACCAACGTGTTTCTAAGTTTGGCTCTTCCTACGTTAACCATGTTACGTAAAAACGTTACCTGAGGCAGAAAATCTACTTTGGCATTTTTTACCCAATAATCATATTTTGAAGCGTCATCCAGTAGGATGATTTCATAGTCAATACAGGATTTTTGTAATTGTTTTTGTAAACCGTTCACGAGACGATTAACATCATGGTTATGAACGGGAATTAGAACGGAAAGCATCATTATAGCAAAGAATCTATCAATTTACCATCCTCTATACAAATGGTGCGAGAGGCGAATTTATCTATCATTGAAAAATTATGGGTAGCCATGAGTACTGTTGTGCCTTGTTGGTTGATGTTGTGGAAGATCTGGAATATCTCTTCTGCCGTAATAGGATCTAAGTTACCGGTGGGTTCATCGGCCAAAATAAGTTCGGGATTGTTAAGTAAAGCGCGGGCAATACATACTCTTTGTTGTTCTCCACCAGATAATTGGTGCGGATATTTAAAATCTTTTGTAGCCAGTCCTACCAATTCCAGAACCTCTTCACAGCGATTAAACATGGCGTTTTTGTCTTTCCAACGAGTGGCCCTTAGTACAAATAACAAGTTGTCGATGACTGTTTTATCCGATAATAATTGATAATCTTGAAAAACAACTCCCAATTTTCTACGAAGCATCGGAATCTGTTTCTTTTTTAGGTGAAGCAAATTGTAGCCGGCGATATGGGCATCTTCTCCTTTGGCCGGAATATCTGCGATCAACACTTTCAATATAGAAGATTTTCCACTGCCTGTTTTTCCAATCAAATATACGAATTCACCTTTTTTTATCGACATGGTCACCTTCGGCAATATCAATATCTTTTTTTGATAAATATCAATATTTTTTAATGAAATCACCATCTCTTCATGATTGACAGGAAAAAATGCTTCTTCGTGGGTTTTTGTAATTTGATCCTGAGCTTGAATATTTTCTTCCATCGTACAATTATTTTATATTTTCGCCTTTTTAAATGATTTTATTCTAATGATCAGCGACTTATATATCAATATTGGCATATTTGGCATTTTTTTCAATAAATTCTCTACGAGGAGGAACTTCATCACCCATTAACATGGAGAATACGCGGTCGGCTTCTGTGGCATTTTCAATGGTAACCTGACGAAGGGTTCTGTGGGCTGGGTCCATGGTGGTAAACCAAAGTTGTTCTTCGTTCATTTCACCCAAACCTTTGTAACGTTGTACATGCAAGCCCGATTCGCTTGCTCCGTTGTTGGTGATTTCAGCTACTGCAGCTTTACGTTCTTCTTCTGTCCATACATAGCGTTCTTCTTTGCCTCTTTTAACCAGATAAAGGGGTGGAGTGGCAATGTAAACGTGACCGTGTTCAATCAACTCTCTCATATGCCTGAAAAAGAAAGTAAGAATTAAGGTAGCAATGTGACTACCGTCTACATCGGCATCGGTCATGATAATGACTTTATGATAACGTAATTTTGAAATATTCAATGCTTTGCTGTCTTCTTCCGTCCCAATGGTTACACCTAAAGCAGTGTATATATTTTTAATTTCATCACTTTCGAAAATTCTGTGGTGCATGGCTTTTTCCACGTTCAAAATTTTCCCACGTAAAGGAAGAATAGCTTGGAAATGACTGTCTCGTCCTTGTTTAGCCGTACCACCTGCTGAATCTCCTTCGACCAAATAGAGTTCACATACTTCGGGATTTTTAGAGGAGCAGTCGGAAAGTTTGCCGGGTAATCCCGATCCGTTGAAAACCGTTTTACGTTGCACTAACTCGCGTGCTTTTCTTGCTGCGTGGCGAGCCGTTGCAGCCAATATCACTTTATTTACAATCTCTTTGGCGTCTTTCGGATTTTCTTCCAAATAGTAATTCAGCATTTTACCTACAATTTGGTCTACAATACCAGCAACTTCATTGTTTCCCAATTTGGTTTTGGTTTGTCCTTCAAATTGAGGTTCAGCCACTTTCACCGAAATAATAGCAGTAAGACCTTCTCTGAAGTCGTCTCCGGAGATTTCTATTTTTTGTTTTTCCAGTTTTTCCAACATTTTGGTTTCATCGGCATATTTTTTCAGTGTGCGGGTCAAGGCGCGTCTGAAACCTGTTAAATGGGTGCCACCTTCGAAAGTGTTGATATTGTTGACATATGCATGAATATTTTCGGTAAAAGAGGTATTATATTGCATCACGACTTCTACAGGGACTCCTGTTTCTTCACCAAGATCTTCCATGTACATAGGATTCTCCATTATTTTTTCCCGTCCGCCGTCCAAATATTTAATAAAGTCTTTTAAACCTTCTCCAGAGTAAAAAGATTCGAAAAGAGGTTTTCCCTCTTCGTCAATTTCTCGTAGGTCAGTGATTTCTAATGTAATCCCTTTGTTTAGAAAGGCCAATTCTTTTAATCTGGTGGCCAGGGTACTATATTTATACTCGGTAACAATAAAAATGCTATCATCCGGTTTAAACCAAACCTTGGTTCCTCTATAATCGGATTTGCCCACCTCTTTAACAGGATACAGAGGGGCTCCATATTGATACTCCTGAATAAAATGAGTTCCGTTTCTAAAGACTTCTGCTTTAAGATGCTTAGATAATGCATTTACACAAGAAACCCCTACTCCATGCAAACCTCCCGAAACTTTATACGAATCTTTGTTGAATTTTCCTCCGGCATGTAACACGGTAAGAACTACTTCCAAAGCAGATTTTTGCTCTTTTTCATGAAAATCGGTCGGAATACCACGACCGTTATCAAGCACCGAAATGGAATTGTCTTCGTGAATAGTGACTTCAATATGATCACAATGGCCAGCCAAGGCTTCATCTATTGAATTATCTACTACTTCGTATACAAGGTGGTGTAAACCACGCTCGCCCACGTCACCAATATACATTGCAGGACGTTTTCTTAGTGTTGCAATTGATCTTTTTCTAAGTCGCTCATAATGGTAGGGATATAATTTATTAGTTAAAACGTGCAAAGATAATAAAAAAAATCTATTTTTGTGCCAGCGTAAATAAATATTATTTTTTATGAAAAAAATTGCTTCATTTTTTTTTATTTCCCTGTTTTCCCTATCTCTCTACGCAGACAGGGATACTACCGATTGGAAAATATGGTTCCCTCAGAATGAAATACAATTCGGAATAGGAGATCCTTATTATGCGGCTTTTTTTAGCGTTCCGATGGCAAGGTATTTCTATGCGACAGAGCCTTTGTCATATATTTATGATTGGTTTGTCGATGACATTTATCATGGTGCTGTTTTTTCTACCGGAGCCATTTCATTTAACTATATGTATAGAATAAAGAAATGGCTTTGGATAGGTGGTTCAGCTACTTACTGTGGTTTTTTTTCCAAGGTGCATAACTTGGTAACCGATGAGGTGGTAGGAAAAAACAATGTCAATACTTTCTCTTTTTATCCCTCTGTGCGTTTTTCCTATCTTAATCGAAAATATGTAACCTTGTATTCCGGAGTATCGTTGGGATATACTTTCATATTTGGAAATAGGTTGGAAAGTAGATACTCTCAAAGCTATTTTACTGGACAGATCACGGCCATTGGAGTTTCCGTCGGTAAAACTTGGTATGGATTTACGGAGTTGGGCCTCGGAATGCGAGGATGTATTTCTGCCGGATTTGGTTATCGTTTTAAATCTGTAACAAAATAATGCTATTTAATTTCACCTGAGCAACCAACATAAATGCAAGAATGTTTTATCCAATTTAATTTTACGAAAATGAAAAAAAATATTGTAATATATGTCATGATACTACTTGTTGCATTGCTTAATAGCAGTTGTATTCTGTTTCCTGAGGAAGAACACGATGACAAAACAAAAACGGGAAAAAATATATACGATGCTTGGAATGAAGGGATGCAGTGTGTTTTTACTCAATATGCAGAGATTGTACTCAATTTTGATTATTGGTATACGGCTCCCGAATCGCTCAAGCTAAGCATTGAAGATTCTCTATTCGCTGATTTTAAAATTCGGCAACTTGGACCGGAAACATGGAATTTGCTTGCTGGGAATGAAATAAGATACACGATCCATACACACGGAGGTTCGGTTTCTGCCGTTAATACTGTTTGGGAAATTACCTGTTATCCTGCTCAAATCGAAAAAAATGACTGTCATTATCAATATTCTTCTTTCAACGAGGGGCTTGCCACCCTAACTGTAAAATGTCTTGCCCCAAACCAGTGGAACTTCATGATGAAAGAGGAACAAAATCCTGCCTCTTTTATCAATTTAACAGTTGCTTCCTTAAATACAAATATGAACGGGTCTGATTTTTCGGTGGCTGGTACAGGACGTTTTAGATACAATAATTTTGGGTGTTGTGAAAACACTTCACAGTATGTATTCATCGATTTTACCATTGAAGAACTTTTGATCTTGCAGCATGCAGGAGCTTGGAAATTGGGCGAAGTTACTTTACGAGCTTTCAATACTCAAAACAAAGAAAGTTTTGTCAATGCCTCCTTTCTATATCCTGGAAATCATAATTATCAAGTAGATATTCATTATAATGGACTTACCGAAAGTTACAACTATTCCTGTGGTGGACCCCATTAAAGAGATCCAGTTGCCGCACTCCAAAAGTATTCTGATTCGCAAATTGATCTATCGTTTTTTGTATGATAATCAGATTCTGTCTGTGGGTTGCGAAGAAGCCGAGGATGTGAAGATTGTTTGGCATAATTTAAGAATTATCAAAGAAAATGCAGGAAGCACAAGCCTTGTTGCCATTGAGGTGAAAGATTGTGGAGCTGCTTATCGTTTTCTACTTTCGGTATTGGCTGTTACACCCGGAAAATGGTTTTTAACTGGTACCGAACAGTTATTGCGCCGTCCCATTCAAGAGCTGTGTGAGGTTTTAACAAACATAGGAGCTTGCCTTGAAATAACTGCCAATGGAATCAGAATTAACGGGAATTGCTTATATGCGGAAAAGCTAACCGTTGATTGTAGTCGAAGCAGTCAGTTTGCCAGCTCTCTGTTACTAATCGGTAAGAAAATAGGGTTGCAACAATTGGAGATTATTCCCCGGCAGATTTCGTCGGAAGGATATATTGAGTTGACAAGAAAAATAATCCGTGAAGAAGAAAGCTTAACTGTAAATCAAATAGATGCGAAGGCAGAAGCCGATTGGAGTGCAGCGGTTTATTGGTATGCCAAAGCCGTTTTAAATGCCCCTGTTACTTATCGACTGAAAGATTTACAGCTTCATAGTGTTCAGAGTGATGTAATAGTAGCTTCATGGTTCAATTTGTTGGGGGTTACGAGTTGCCAAAAAACAAATGGCCTTGTCATT
>JAVWBZ010000098.1:0-6099 GCA_036649255.1 Bacteroidales bacterium | reverse complement strand
CTCCGTATTGGAAAGCATCTAACAAGGTTCCAAATTGCCTTTGAGTTTCTTCTTCCGTAAACCCCAATGCTTTAAACATTCGTTTTTGTAATTCTTTGTTATAAATTCTAATAGAGCCTCCTCCAATTTCAGACCCATTGATTACCAAATCGTATGCATTGGCATTCACTGCTGCCGGATTACTTTCAAGAAGATTTTCATGTTCGGGTTTAGGTGCGGTAAACGGGTGATGTTTGGCATAAAAACGTGCCGTTTCATCATCCCATTCCAATAATGGAAAATCAACGACCCACAGTAATTTATATTCTCCTGCTTTTCGCAATTCCAAACGAGTACCCATTTCAAGGCGGAGATCGCAAAGTTGTTTTTGTGTTTTTTCTCTTTTTCCAGATAAAATTAAAATAAGATCACCCGCGTCCGCTTTACATTTATTGGCTACTGCTTTCAAATCTTCTTGGTCGTAAAATTTATCTACTGATGATTTAAAAGTACCATCTGGTTGACATATTACATACACCAAACCGTTGGCGCCTATCTGAGGGCGGCGTACAAAATCAACCAACCCGTCCAACTGTTTTCGGGTATAATGAGCACATCCTTTGGCCACGATCCCAACGACCAATTCGGCTTCATTAAAGACTTTAAAATCTTTATGTTGCATCACCTCATTCAACTCTATAAAACGCATGTCAAAACGTGCATCCGGCTTGTCACTGCCATAATATTTCATGGCATCTGCATAGGTGATTCTTTCAATGGAATCTATCTCCTGGTTTTTTATTTTCTTAAAAATATGTTTTATCAATCCTTCAAATGTATTGAGAATATCTTCCTGTTCTACAAACGACATTTCACAATCTATTTGAGTAAATTCAGGTTGTCTATCGGCACGCAGATCTTCGTCGCGAAAACATCTTACGATTTGGAAATAGCGATCATATCCGGAAATCATCAATAACTGTTTGTAAGTTTGGGGAGATTGCGGTAATGCATAAAATTCTCCCTGGTTCATCCTGGAAGGAACAATAAAATCGCGAGCCCCTTCTGGAGTAGATTTGATTAAAAAAGGTGTTTCCACTTCCACAAAACCGATATTATTCATATAGTTTCTAATCTCAATACCCAACTGATGGCGGAATAAAATATTATTTTTCACAGGATTACGTCTCAAATCCAAATACCGATATTTCATTCTAAGTTCATCGCCACCATCTGATTCATCTTCAATCGTGAAAGGTGGCACTTTCGATTCATTCAGCACTTCCACTTGTTCAACCATGATTTCGATATCTCCGGTAGAAATATTTTTATTCTTACTATATCGTTCCGTAACCGTACCTACAACTTTGATCACCCATTCTCTACCAAATTTCTCCACTTGCTGGCAAAGAGCCGTATTCGTTTCATGATTAAAAGCCAATTGTGTAATTCCATATCGGTCGCGGAGGTCTATAAAAATCATTCCTCCCAATTTTCTCATCTTTTGAATCCACCCGCATAGTGTAACGGTTTGGTTGACATGAGCGGCATTGAGTTCTCCGCAAGTATGTGTTCTTAACATATTTAAGTTTTTTTAATATTCATTAATTAAGGATCGTATTCAAAACCATTATTGTACAGTCACTTTCACTTTTTTAGACTCATATTTTCCACAAGATATCCCCCCTCGATCCATCGCTTCAACATTAGTGGAATAATAGGTTCTCACAAAATAAGCCTCATATTCTCCTGCTTCAACATCAAAAAGCATATCAGCCGTTAATTCCAGTGTAGATCCAAATAATGGATTGGGTGTCAGTTCATAACTGTTTTTATCATTATGAAGATGGAGAATCAAACTTTCATTTTCATCAATATTTTTACCAATGTATTTAATAATATTATGGTCTTGTTTACCAAGAACAAAAGAATGATTAATCGCAATAGTGTTTAAAATCACATGATTGGAAAATGATCTTCCATCATCGTTGACATAAACAAAATTCAATTTGGCAGGAATCTGTGCCATATTATGTTGTGTCAGCATGTAACTTATTCCTTTGACTTTTTCAGTGCTACTTTTCTTTAATTCTATTTCATTAAAAGTAACTTTACTCTTTCTTGACAATCTGATAAAAAGCCCCGATTCGTTGTTCTCCTGAAAAGTAGCCGATGCCGTCAAATTTTCCGTAATAGCATTATAGCTAACAATATAGCTTGGAAAAATAAGACGTTGTTCAACTTGGTCTGAACTTTTTGAATTACAAGATACCAATCCCGTTAAAAGCAGGCAAAAAAAGATGAATCGAACGTATAAAAATTTCATTTTTCAGCAGTTAAATCCATAAAAAAGTAAAACGTTAAAAACGCAAATTAATTGCACGATTGTAACGGAAAAGAGCTTTCTCGGAAAAAAATTATTTTAAATTTTCGATAGCAGTTTTGATTCTCCGGCAAGCTTCTTTCAATTTTTCTTCAGAAGTAGCATAAGACAATCTGATGCAATTATCATCACCGAATGCCGTACCTTGTACCAATGCCACATTGGCATCATACAACAGATACATACACATATCGGTTGAATCTTCAATAACCGTTTTTTGGTATGTTTTGGCAAATTCCGAATCAGCCGGAACCTGTCTCCCAAAGAGAGAAGAAATTTCAGGGAAAAAATAGAATGCTCCCTGCGGAAGCCGTACTTTAAATCCGGGAATTTCTTGCAATAATTGATAAACCATATCTCTACGTGCACGAAATGTTTCACGCATATTGATGATATCATGAGAAGTAGCCGGATCCATTTGCATAGCCTTGATGGCAGCACGTTGTGCAATGGAGCAGGTAGCTGCTTTGGCTATTTTTACGGGAGCACCTATAAACCCTATTCTCCAACCCGTCATAGCAAAACCTTTGGCTACTCCATTTACAGTAACTACCTGATCTTTAATAAAATCAAACTGGGCGATACTTTCATGTTTCCCTTGGAAATTAATATGTTCATAAATTTCATCGGCCATGATGATGATTTGCGGATGTTCCTTTACCACTTCGGCGATATGTCTTAGCTCCTCCTTGCTATACAACATTCCGGTTGGATTGGAAGGACTGCTGAACATAATCATTTTCGTTTTGGGTGTGATCACCTGTTTGAGTTGTTCTGGTGTAATTTTAAAATCATTTTCTATCTTGGCAGGCAGGTAAATTACTTTTCCTTCCGCTACTTTTACAATTTCTTTATAAGATACCCAGTAAGGAGCAGGAAGAATAACTTCATCACCTGGATTTACCAAGGCCATGACCAATTGGTAAATAGATTGTTTTGCCCCCGTAGAGACCACAATTTGTGTGGTGTCATAATCCAGATTATTATCTCTTTTGAATTTAAGGCTGATGGCTTTTAATAAATCGGGGTAACCTGGAACAGGAGGATAGTGTGTCCAATTTTCATCAATGGCTTGTTTAGCATACTCTTTTACCTCTTCTGGCGTATTGAAATCAGGTTCTCCAATACTTAAACTAATGACATCCTTACCGCTTTCTTTAAGTTATCTGTCAATTCTGGTCATGGCTAAAGTTTCCGATTCAGCCATTGCTAAAATTCTGTTCGATAATATTTCCATAATGCTGTTGTTTATTTTTATTATTGTCATAAAAGAGGGGCAAAAGTACGAAATTATTTGATGTATTAACGAGGAATTTTGAAGAAGATAAAAAGTTAATCATCTATAGAAAAAATGTATCTTTGCATTCTATTCCATCTTTTTTGAATTTTAAATCAAAATCAATTACACATGCTCCCGAAATTATTTCTACTTGACGCCATGGCTTTGATTTACAGAGCCTATTACGCCATGATAAAATCACCCCGCATTACTTCAACAGGGTTGAATACTTCTGCTATTCTGGGATTTACCAATACATTGTACGAAATTATTAAAAATGAGAAACCTTCTCATATTGCAGTTGCATTCGATACAGGTGCTCCCACTCTGCGTCATGCCGATTTCGCAGCCTACAAAGCAAACCGGGAAGCAACCCCCGAAGATATTATCACTTCTATCCCCTATATCAAGCAAGTAATCGAAGCTTTTGGCATTCCCATCATTTCCAAAGACGGTTATGAGGCCGACGATATTATTGGAACTTTGGCAAAAAAAGCAGAAATTGAAGGTTTTCAAGTTTTCATGATGACATCAGACAAAGATTACGGACAGTTGGTATCGGAGCATATTTTGATGTTTAAACCGGCAAAATTTGGCCAACCGGCAGAAGTGGTGGGACCTGAAGAAATTTGTGAGAAATACTCCATTCAACGTCCCGAACAACTGATTGATATATTGGGGCTGTGGGGTGATGCCTCTGATAATATTCCGGGAGTACCTGGTATAGGGGAAGTAAAGGCTAAAAAACTGATTGCACAATTCGGTTCCATCGAAAATATATACCAGAAAATTGAGGAAGTGGACAATGCCAAATTAAAGCAAACCCTTGTCGATAATCAGGAACAGGCTTTAGTTTCTAAAGTATTGGCCACGATCATGTTGGACGTTCCTATTGAGTATCATTTTAAAGAGATGAAATATGAAGGTCCCCATCCCGAAAAATTAAGATCCATTTTTAATGAATTGGAATTTAGATCTTTAGAAAAACGAATTTTCACAGACCTCTCTTTACAAGATAAACCCATACAACCCGCAATTCCCGATCTTTTTTCTGCTCCATTTGAACTTGAACAACAATCTACCATTTCTTCCGAACCGATCTTCAAATGTTACCATCAAACGAATCATCATATTATAAAAATAGAATTTCCGGATGAATTACCATTTTCACCTATCAATTCCACTTTATTTTTTGATTGGATATTCATAGATGCTAAAATTGCAGGATTTGCCTTCGCCAACGGTGATGAAACAGTTTATTATCATTTATTGGAAAACGAACATTATCATTACAAAAAACTGTTAAAGGAAATATTTGAAAATGAAAGTACAGTGGTTACCTACCAATGCAAACCTACCTATAAATTTTTCAAATCATTAAAAATCAATAATAAAACTACTCTTTTTGATTTACAAATCGCTCACTATTTGATACAACCCGAAAATTCGCACAATTTAGATAGGTTAACTGAAAATTATCTTGGTTATCAATTAATGAACAACACCTCCAACTTTGAAATACACACATGCGAAAGAATTGAAATTTTCAAACAGTTGCATCTTATCTTCAAGCAGGAATTGGAAACTTCCGATATGCTTTCATTATTTAACCACCTTGAAATGCCTTTAGCCGAAGTATTAGCTGATATGGAATATACCGGCATAACTTTAGATAAATATGTTTTACAAGAAAATTCGATTCAGTTAAACCAAGATATAAACACTTTGGAAAGTCAAATATATGAATTGGCCGGACAAACATTTAACATTGCTTCTCCCAAGCAGTTAGGCGAAATTTTATTCAATAAGCTTGAAATTATTGAAAATGCCAAACTTACCAAAACAAAACAGTATCAAACCGGAGAAGAAATCTTAAATAAGCTGATCAACAAACACCCAATTATACCCCTCATTTTAGAGTGGAGGACCTTGTCAAAACTCAAATCAACATACATAGATGCCTTGCCCGCCCTTGTCAATGAGATGACAGGTAAAATTCATACTACTTTTAACCAGACAGTTACATCAACAGGCAGATTGAGTTCGGTAAATCCGAATTTACAAAACATCCCCATTCGTACAGAAAGAGGCAAAGATGTGCGCAAAGCTTTCGTCGCTTCCGATGAAAATAGGGTGATTTTAAGTGCTGATTATTCGCAAATCGAACTTCGTGTAGTCGCCGCCGTATGCGGAGATGAAAGAATGATTGAAACCTTTAACCAGCATCAGGACATTCATACCACCATGGCAGCACATATCTATAAAGTTAGCCATGCCGATGTAACCAGCTATATGAGGCGCAATGCTAAAACCGTCAATTTCGGGATATTGTACGGAATTTCTGCATTTGGGCTGGCAGAAAGATTACATATACCACAGAAAGAAGCACGCGAATTAATTACTGAATATTACCATAGTTTTCCTAAAATCACCGAGTATCTAAACAATACCATAGAAT
>JAVWBZ010000097.1:0-6139 GCA_036649255.1 Bacteroidales bacterium | reverse complement strand
ATTACATCTAGCAGTCGGATTTTCAAGTTGTGCCAAAGGTAAAATCAGTAAGTTTGATTTGGATGCAGTACGTCAGGCCAATGGCGTCCATGCAGTTTTTTCAGCAAAAGATATTGAGGTTGCCAGTGGAAAAATCGTGACCCTTTCAGGGATTACGAATCCTCAAATATCAATTTATAATCTAACAGATTCTTATTTGGAAACTCCATTGAATCAATTTAATATCGCTTCTATTAACCCAGGTAACGGTAAAAATGTTTGCCGCTTTGACGGTGAAAAAATCTATGTTTGTTTGGGTGATAATGGACTTAAAGTTTACAATTTGGACGGAACTTTATCTGTAGTTTCACCGATAGAGCACGGTTCGGCCAATTGTGTTGATTTTGACGATCAATATATTTATGTAGCCAATGGTGTTGCAGGAATTTATGTGTTGGATAAAGCTACCATGCAATTACGTGCTTCTTATAAAAGAGGAAATACATCAGCCAATTTTATTAAAAAAGGAAATGATGGTTATCTGTATGTTGCTTATGGTACAGATGGTGTTCAGATTTATAAGCTGATTGTAGATTAATAATATTGAATGAAAGGACTTGTTACCAAATCAACGGGTAGTTGGTATGAAGTATTGCAGGAAAATGGGACTACCATTTCTTGCCGTCTTCGCGGGCAATTTAGAATAAAGGGAATTAAAAATACCAACCCTGTAGTAGTAGGAGACCAGGTAAACTTTATTATAGAGAAAGATAATACCGGATTTATTGTTGAGATAGAAGAACGTAAAAATTATATCGATAGAAAATCCACCAAATTATCTAAAATAAACCATTTGCTTGCAGCGAATATTGACACGGTATTTTTAATTATTACGCTCAAAGAACCCCGTACTTCATTAGGTTTTATCGATCGGTTTCTTGTGGCTGCCGAAGGATTTCGAATCCCGGTTTGTTTGATATTCAATAAAATGGATCTCTATGAAGAAGAAGAATTGAAAGTGGTGGAAGAATTGAGAAATTTATACAGACAAGTAGGTTATGACTCTATTTGTGCTTCTATTTATACGGGAATGGGAATGGAGGAAATCAAAAGCGCCATGGTAGGCAAAATATCGCTTTTCAGCGGGCATTCGGGAGTGGGAAAGTCAGCCATTATCAATACGATAGATCCTTCTTTACAGCTTAAAATAGGCGAAATTTCACAATATCATAATAAAGGAAAACATACCACAACCTTTGCACAGATGTTCATTACTTCTTTTGGTGGTTTTATTATTGATAGCCCCGGAATCAAAGAATTTGGTTTAATTCAATATTCAAAAGAGGAAATTAGAGATTATTTTCCCGAAATTAGAAAATATAATAATAGTTGCCGTTTTAACAACTGTTTGCATTTTCATGAACCCGATTGCGAAGTTATAAAAGCAGTTGAAGAGGGCAAAATACCCTCTTCACGTTATTTAAATTACCTTGCCATCTTGCAAGATGATGATTTGAAAATTGCAGATTGGAAACTACGGTAATATTTCCCCTTTTGTTTCAATAATGAAATGAGAATGTTTAGGATCATTGGTAAATAAATCTACCGAAATGTTCTGTCTTCCTTTTCTTTTCAGATTGAGGGTCAATAACAATTCGGAACTACTGTTGGGTTCAATCGTCATTTTTTCCATTTTAGTGGTCAGATAAGAAGAACTGGAATTGATTTGCCGAATAATCAAAGGTGATTTTCCAATGTTTTTGATGATAATAGCTTTTGAAACGGGTGTATTTTTAGCAATTTTTCCGAAATCGATAAAAGTAGTATCTAAAGAAGCAATGGGGGCATTTTTCAATTGTTTGGGGGACAGTTTTGAAAAATCTTCTAATAGCATCATATTATAAAAGATTATCTTTTTTTCGTCTAATGAATCATTGGTCATATAGGTAATGGCATCGCTGGTTACACCATAAGCATTTCTTTGTGTTCCATCATACTTCAGTACAATAAAACCTTCTTCATTCGGTTTTATTTCATTGCCAAAACTTCTATATACTTCTGTGATATAAGCAGGTGTATTTTGTAATTGGAACGATACGTTTTTCGTCCAAAAATTACAGATAAGAAAGGTATCTAAACGAAAAGTGGAATTTTTAAGTTCTCCTTTTACGGCCGATTCTTTAATTCGAACCATTCCGTTTCCATTGGCATAACCTTTGATTTCAAATTGTGTGGGTGGGCGTTTGGCAACGATCCCTTTGATAAATAACAATTGAGCGGTTGCGCTGGGTTCATTGTATTTAGGTTCATTGGTGGTGACCTTTATATTTTTGCTAAAATTACCAGGTCGGTTATAGGGATCGTAAGTAGCATCAATAAATCCTTTTTCTCCCGGTTCAATGGGCGTTTTGGTATAATTTGCCGCCGTACATCCACAACCCGGTCTAACACTTTTTAAAATTAGGGCACTGTCCCCTACGTTGGTAAATTCAAATCTTCCGGTCACTTTTCCACCCTCTTCTCTGATGGTTCCAAAATCATAAGTTGTTTCTTTAAATTGAATTTGAGGTTGCGCATAAATAAAGGTGAGTGCAACCGTCATGACTAAGGTTAGACAAATTTTTTTCATAATTGATTTTTTTATATCTATTTAAATACAATAAGATTAACTATGCAAAAGTACAATTTTATTTGCTAATTCTTCTATGTTGATACCACTAAAATTTCCGGAAGACATCAATAAAAAGATGGTTTTTTCTCCGAAATTGTTTAAAAGTCTGTCAGTCAGTTTTTTTGATTCATGAAAAATTTCCAAATCAAGACGTTGAAATGCTTTAAAAATCATATCGGAAGTAATGGGAGGTAATTTTTTGTGTTCTACTGCTTGCGGATCGAAGAAAATAATGCCTGTGTCAGCTTGATCCATGGTTCCGTTGTACTCGTTTAAGAATTTTTCAGTCAGACTACTGAAAGTGTGTAATTCCATGCAGGCAATTAGCTTACGATCAGGGAATTGTTCTTTTACCGCCATTACGGTGGCTTTAAGTTTGGAAGGAGAGTGCGCAAAATCTTTGTAAACGGCGCAATGGTCGTTTCGCTTGACCAATTCCAATCGCTTGGAGGCGCCTTTAAAAGTAGCGATGGCACTATAGAAATCTTGATCTGTAACACCTACGGTGTTACAAGCGTAACGGGCTGCATTGAGGTTGGTTAAATTATGTTTTCCAAAAATGGATAATGCAAATTCGCCACAGGTTGTTTCCAGATAGGTAATCCCATCTTGGATATGATGTGGATGCGCCGAATAGGGAATTTTTTGTGTATGGGTGATTTTTTCACTCAGATGAGCTAATACGTCATCATCTGCACAATAAATAAAACTTCCTTCGTGCGGAATCATATTGGCAAAGATCTCGAACTGCTCCACATAGAAGTCAAAAGTAGGAAAAACATTGATATGATCCCATGCAATGCCGCTAATGATTCCAATGGTGGGTTGGTATAGATGGAATTTAGGACGTCGATCAATCGAGGAAGTAAGGTATTCGTCTCCTTCAATCACCATGATACGGGCCTTTTCAGTCAATTTAACCATTACTTCAAAACCTTCAATTTGAGCTCCTACCATGTAGTCGCAATCAATATGATTTTGTTGTAGAACATGTATAATCATGGAAGTAATAGTGGTCTTTCCGTGGCTTCCTCCAACTACAATACGGGTTTTATTTTTGCTTTGTTCGTAAAGAAATTCGGGATATGAATAGATTTTAATATCCAACTCTTTGGCTTTAAGCAGTTCAGGATTATCGGCACGAGCATGCATTCCTAAAATAACCGCATCAAGTGAAGAATCAATCAATTCCGGATGCCATCCTGTAGCAGCAGGCAGCAAACCATATTTTTGTAACCGACCTTTGGCAGGTTCAAAAATTTCATCATCGGACCCGGTAATTTGATACCCTTTTAGGTGCAAGGCAATGGCTAAATTGTGCATGGCACTGCCTCCGATAGCGATAAAGTGAATTTTCATGAGAATAAGATTGTTTATTGGTTTATTACAATATATCTATAAGATGAGCAAAGGTAAGCAGATTATTTGATTATGAAAAGTGATGATTTTTTTTTTTTCAACGTTATAATGTGAATTGTATTTTACATTCATTTTTCAACAATGAAAAAACATGTCAATTTGTCCTCTTGTGTCACCTTGTCTTTTCAGCTGTCATATAGACATGTTTTCTCGTTTTTTGCGGAATAATGAATCATTGGCACGCATCTTGTATCCTTACAAACATCGAGTAGTACAGCTATGTTTCATAACCGAACGCGACTCTATTATTAATTTTATTGTTTAACTTAATTAAATGGAGATTTTTATTATGGGAGCAGCAGGCAACAAAAAACCGAAAATCAAAACAGCCAAACACGACAAACATGTTCCGGCATATGCGGCCGAAGAAGCTAAGAATGTCACGGAAGTACAAAAGAAAAAAAAGTAACTGTTTAGAAAAATGATTTATTCTGATAATGCCGATTTTTTAATCCATGAAGGGAAAATTCATTCGGTATTATCAGAATTTTTTTAATCTCTATTTTCTTCTCTTTCCAATAATTTTGAATGATGTTTTAAGGTGCGTAATATCATCATGACAATAAACATGATGATAAGAATATACAAGGAAGGGCGTATCCAAAAATGCCAACTGTAGGAACGGGCAATTTCAAAAGGTAGATAGAGAGAATAGATTCGCAAGGTTAAGAAATAATCTACCACCGTATAAGCGAAAGTCATAGCAAAAATACCTGTATATTCTCGACGGAGAACCGTTTTCAATGAAAAGGGAATGTCGCTTTTTTGAAATTTATTGAAAGCAGGAATGAAAGCGGGTACTTTCATAGACCAATCAAGATAAACTTGTCCGAATTGTTTTTCCAGAAAGCGTTCTTCAGCAAACATAATTCTTTCGTAATAAAGCCAATAAACAAGAGATATGATTATAAAAACGTAAATATTCATGGTGAAAATCAACAAACCTGCCCACATTAAATAATTCCCAAGGTATAACGGATGTCTTACAATCGAATAAATTCCTTTTGTATTTAATTGACTGGCAACTTGTTTTTCCGTATTTCTACCGGAAGTTCCCCGGGGGGTCGTTCCTATGGTATAGGCTCTAATGAAAAAGCCCAATAAAGATATGATAATGGAGAGTATCAGAATGGTAATCCTGATGCCGTCCAATTGGCCCATAGCCAGTTTGTAATAGAGAATGGTGTTGGTATTTGCTATGATGGGTAATGCAAGCAAAAAAATGATAATAGGAATCTGACCTCTGTATTTGAACAGAATATTTCCCGATTTTTCAAATGAATGTAATAATGCCATGTTATTAAACTAAAAAAACGCTCTTTGTGTAAGCGTTTTTTGTGATATTGATAAAGGAATCTATTAACCTCTTTTTTCTTTGATACGAGCTTTTTTACCGGTAAGTTTACGCAAGTAGAAAATACGGGCACGACGAACAACTCCTTTTTTATTAACTAAGATTTCTGAAAGGAATGGAGAAGAGAAAGGAAATATTCTTTCTACACCAATTCCTCCCGAAATTTTTCTTACGGTAAAAGTTTGAGTAACACCACTACCGGTAATTTGTAAAACAACCCCTTGAAATTGTTGGATACGTTCTTTTGCACCTTCAACAATTTTATAAGATACGGTAATAGTATCACCTGCTTTAAATTTTGGGAAATTTCTCTTTTCAACAAAAGTATCCTCTACATACTGAATCAATTCTGGTTTCATCTTTTTTCTTTATTTTTCGGTTCGAAAATGGTTTCTTTTTTGTGGGTGCAAAAATACATTTTTTTTCTTTACAAAATCACTTATTTGAAAAATAATAGATGATTATCTGTTTTTTGCAGCTTCAATCAATTTATTTCCTTCAGTTTGGGCGTCATTAACTAATTTTTTTGCGGCTATAGCCGTTTCGGTATTGTTTTTTTCCACTTTTTTTCGAGCTTCTTTGATCAGTAAATCGGCCGCTTTCTTTTTGGCGGCTTTTTCTATAGGGTTGGTAGTAGCAGAAAGCATTTTATCGGCCTCAGCCTGGGCGTCGGCAATTATTTTATCTCCGGCTTTTTTCTGGGCTGCCACTAATTG
>JAVWBZ010000096.1:0-6151 GCA_036649255.1 Bacteroidales bacterium | reverse complement strand
ATGAAGATTATTTTTTTCATGATATACAATGGTTAAATTTTAATAGGAAGATGATTTTATTTTTGTCGAAAAACGATCTATTGAGGGGCAAATATAATACGACTTTTTTATTGTCAATAATTAAAAATGTTATTATTTCCACGCAAGTGGTCGGAATTATTGTTTAAATGATACAGTAGAGCGAAAAAGTGGAAGCAGATTTTAAAAAATATTGTGAGTTAAAGCTGTGTATTATTTTATAAAATGGTTTTGAGTTTCTCCCTGTACACTGTTTTTTTCTATAATAATGGCACCGTATTGATTTCTGTTACGCTGTGAGATGTTGAATTTCCCCAAATTGAGTGTGTACTGCAGGTTATTGTTTTGTAAAATGTAGTACCATAAATAATTATATTGAGGGGTGTAAAAAATGACTTCAGGTAAAATGAGGCCCATTTTGCCATGCTTTTTGACAAGTTTTAAACACTGTTCTATAAAAAGAATCTGTAATTTTTCCTTTTTCTTTAATTTTTTCGTTTTGATATAAACTTCTCCTTTTTTTCGCCATACATAGCCTAATTCGTATTGTTGTAATAAAGCTTCGTCGTTGGTCTCCTCATTGGGAAGAAAGGAGGCAATGGATATTACAATGTCGAATTTCCCAAAATTGACTTCTTGAATGGTATCGAATTTCCAGTGATTTCTACTATTTAAAATATGATCGCAATATATTTTTTCTCTACCGTTTTGATTAATGATCATCTTTGCTTTGGCTACTTTGGCTATGATTGGATTTCTTTCAATACCGAAAATTTCGGTACATTCAATCATTAATTTTTTATCTTGTATAAAAACATCACTCCAACCGCATTTTTGTGAATAATGATCTACTTTTTCATGCAAATGCTGTAAACTTGCACGCAACAATTCACCTTCTTTACAAAAGGGATCCAAGACGGTTTCATTCAATTGAGGATTGATTAATTCAACAATGGTATTGATTAAGTTTTTTGAGATTTCGATTTTTTTTTGTGAAGGCATATTCCCTGACATATTGTAAAGCAACTCGAAAGTTTCGTCAATGGTCTTGGGAAGGCACTCCATGATACTAAAATTTTGGAGTTGGGGCTAAAATATCATGATAATTTAATTTTACTTGTTTGAATAAATAGGTGATTCTCTGTTTTACAACAGTACTTTCCTCTGCAATTTCTGCATAAAATGAAACAAAGTCATGGGGATGGGTATAGCGTTCATCAAATAATTTACAGATGATCAGATGCATCAACTGTTCTGCCAAAATGGAGAAGTCAAGATCTTTTGTTTTACAATGGAGGAGATAATTGATGATACATTCCATGATCGTCTTCAGATTAGATGTGGGTTTTAATTGTTCTCTTTTTATGATTCCAACCTCTTCGGCCGTTTGCCCGTACATGGGAATATTTGAAATTGTTTTGAAACTGATGGAGCCATTATCATGTTTTTTACAAATAAAATGAAATGAGTTCTTTTCATAATAAATTCCAAAATTGGCTTTAGAAAATCGTAAAAAAAGTTTTAATTGATCTTCTTCCTTTCTTGCGCTTCGCCTGTTACACAGTACGATGGTGTTGATAGAGTCGTCGTTTTGAGTTATATTATTGAAAATGACAAGATCAACAGGACATCTGTGATGTGATTTTTCTGATCGCCCTTTTACTTTAAATTGAGGATAAGTTCTTATCAATTCTTTAGGATAGTGGTAATCTTCTACCAATAATTTCGATAGCAGTTGTGTGGTTTTCAACTCTTTAACGGTGTTCAAAATGGAACCTCCTGATATGTAATCAGTGATATAACCTTTGTTAACCCTTTTTTTTGTCATGACTGTAAGGATTTAAATTATTTAAATTATTAAAATACAAAAAGCGTGGGACTTAACTTTCATCCCACCGTCAGAGGTATTTGGCGACCTCGCATAAGTAGAAATAAGCTAAACCCACGCTACACGTGAGTATCCTAACTTATTCTTTCTTATGCATTCAATGGCCAAATTTTCTGACGGAAAGAATTGTGTTAAAACACGTTATTCTGTATAAATTTTATTTATATCATACTTTGTTTTTTAAAGTGCAAATTTACAAAAAATGCTATTTAAATAGCAACTTTTCTTTCTTTACTTTCTTGTTTTTCAAATTTAAGTTGTTTTATTATAATATGGAGTGAATCAAAATGACCTGTTTTGCATGTTAAATGGAGATTTTTTAACCTATTTTGCTTTTCATTTGTGATTTGTGATTCGTAATTTATTGTATTTTTGCGCTTTTAATAATCACATTTCAGATGAAAAATTTAGACAATATTCAATCTTATTTTCCGGAGAATTTTACCGAAGAACAACTTGCCAAAGCCAAAACATTGTTTTTTAAGAAAATGTCACTTGAAGCACATCAGTTTTATGGGGGAAAAATGCAAACATTGCCTAAAGCTCCTATTTATGGTTTTAACTGGTTTAATGTGTGGTATACTCCGGGAGTTTCTGCTATTTCCACTGCCATACGGGAACATAATGATGATTCGTTTCGTTTGAGTAATCGCAAAAATATGGTAGCCGTGGTGAGTGACAGTACGCGGGTGTTAGGAGATGGCGATTGTACACCTCCGGGAGGTTTGGGAGTGATGGAAGGAAAAGCGATGTTGATGAAATATTTGGGTGGGGTGGATGCCATGGCCCTTTGTATGGATAGCCGCGATGACAAAGGAGAGCCCCAAGCCGATAAAATTATTGAATTTGTCAAAATGATTCAACCCAGTTTTGGCGCCGTTAATCTGGAAGATATTTCACAACCGAACTGCTTTAAAGTGTTGGATGTATTGCGGGAAGAGTGTAATATTCCGGTTTGGCATGATGATGCCCAAGGAACGGCTTGTGTAACCCTGGCGGGAATCTTGAATGCACTGAAACTTACAGGAAAAAAAATGTCGGAAATCAAAACGGTTTTATATGGTTCGGGAGCCGCCAATACCTGTATTGCCCGCTTGATGATTAACGACGGTGCCGATCCGAAAAAAATTATTATGTTTGATAGTCAAAGTACTTTACATGGTGATCGGGAACGTTATAAAAACGATCCCCGTTTTTATCGTCAATGGGAATTGTGCTGTTTGACCAATCCCGATAAGATTCAAACAGAAGAGGAAGCTTTCAGGAATGCCGATTTGTTAGTTGCGCTTTCAAAACCTGGTCCAGATACCATTAAATCAGAATGGATCTCTTTGATGGCTGAGAAATCAATTGTATTTGCCTGTGCAAATCCAGTACCTGAAATATATCCTTATAAAGCGAAAGAAGCAGGAGCTTATATTGTAGCTACCGGTCGCGGCGATTTTCCAAATCAGGTAAACAATTCGGTTTGTTTTCCTGCAATTTTAAAAGGTACGTTGCTGGTTTCAGCTCGTAAAATTACTGATGCCATGGCTATTTGTGCAGCACATTCCATTGCCAACTTTGCTGAAAAAAGAGGAATTGACATAGAAAATATTATGCCCAATATGCTTGAAAGCGATCTTTTCCCGACAGTAGCTGCCGATGTGGCTATGCAGGCTATAAAAGAAGGAGTGGCCTTACAAAATTTAACATGGGAGGAGGTTTATCGTACAGCTAAAAAGGAGATCGATGAAACACATGCTCTTATTCAAATGATGGAAAAAGAGGGCTTTATCCCTGAGTTTCCGGAAGCAATAGTTCGAACCATCGTACAACAGGTTTGTGAAGAAGTACGGGCATGATTTTGATTTTTCATGATGCCCGTCTTCCTCAGGAGGCCATTCGGAAGTTACATGATTATGGACAAGGAATTCCTTTTTTGACGCATCAGCTTACTTATGATCCTATGGCAGGACATCCTGATCTCTTTTTTTGCCAAATAGAACAACAATGGATCGTTGCCCCCAATCTTCCAATAAACTATCGAATGATATTGGAACAAAATAATATTGATTATGTGATTGGAAATAACGCTGTTGGTCCACTTACAGTCAATTCTACTCAATATAATGTTGTCATAAGCGATCGGTACCTCCTTCATCATTTACCATATACAGATCTTTCAATTAGAGAACGAAAAGGTATGAGAACGGAATTACAAGTTAACCAGGGGTATGCTCGATGTTCCACCCTTCCTTTGCGAGGTGATGCCTTTTTAACTTCCGATGTCGGTATCGCACAAATATTGCAAAAAAACGGATTGACCTATTGTCTGGTGTCGCCAGAATCAATTCTTTTGCCGGGTTACCGCTATGGCTTTATAGGTGGTTGTATGGGAATTGATCAGAATAAAGTTTTTATCATAGGAAGTCTACAATACCATCCTGACGGTGATACGATCAGAACTTTTTTGCAAAATTGGGGATATGAAGTGATAGAATTATACCAAGGAGCCCTTTTTGATGGAGGTTCCTTATTTTTTATTCAGGGTAATTGAGCAAAGAGGTAAAGCATCATTCTATTTCATTTATTTTGTCGAATTTGATTAATCTTTTTTCAATTTGGTCTAATAAATTGGTGTTTTCGTGGATATAATTCATTCCGTCATGATGGATGGTTCAAATAAAATATCCTTAGCATTTCATATTTTCTATTATCATATTATTGGTGATTAATCCCAAGACAGGCAGGTTGGATTCTCCGTTTTGAGTTATAAAAGCATCCTGAATATTAGGACTGGAATTTATTTTGTCTTTGGTTTCTAATAGATTACTGCTTAAAGATACAAAAGTAGCCCCTGTTACCCATATTGCTTTTGGTTCTTTTTCTCCCTCTGTTATGAATTGTTGTAAAGTGGTATCCAAAACTGTTGTTTCACCTTTCATCAATTGTTTTGTGATATATTTATTAAATTCGCTTTTATGAATAATATATTTGAATAAATGATTCTTGTCTAAAAAAAAATATCAATTATTATATTGAAAATATTGATTTTTTAAGAGATCTTTCAATGATGTTTGTAAAGAATCCTCATACTTTAAATAACTTATTTTTTCAAGAGGAATCATGGTGTTAGAAACGCGAATGGTCGCTAATTTTTCATCCGGTGATAGTTTTTGAATCATTTTATCGTATGATTTTTCGGCAGTTTCAAAATTAGATTTTCCGAAATAAAATGCTAATACCGTGCCCATCCATGTTCCCCATAAAGGTAATAATGATTGCCCAATAAATGAAAAATCTGCATCCTTGTTTCTTATTATTGAAACAATACCTATTATAATGTTAATGAGAACAATGAAACTTACGATAATGATTGTAAGTAAATTTCGTGTGAAATAACCTTTTTCGTTCGCTGTCATATATTATTCTGTTAAGAAGGTTCTTTGATTTTATTTTTTTGATTTTCTGCCCATTTCTGGTAATGGTTCCAAACATGCAACCAAATTCTGGCAATGGAATCAATGGCGTCTACAAAAATATCCTGACTGTGTTGGTCAAATTTTTGCCATGTATCCAAATTCTTAAAAAGTTTTTGATCTAAATTTGTTTCGTTGTATTGTGCCGGAATCATAAGGTATGACATAAGATAGGAATATTGGGTAACGGCGCTCATGTAATCCCAAGTATTGCCGTTGCCAGTGCCCCAATTGTAAATAAACTCTCTGCTAATTAATTCCTGTTCAAGTTCATCGATCCATTTATCTTCGTTGATCCTTAGCGGATAACCGTTTGAATCATAGTAAAATCGGCTGTTTCCAATGTCAATTTTATATCCTTTTTTGATTTTATAATCCCATTGACTTTCAATAAATCCGTGAATGTTATCTCCGTTGGAAAAACCTCTGTAATCGCAATGAAGGGGCATGTGAGCATCTGCAATGTAGTGACTTAACATGAAAAAGAGTGTGGAAATATGATGGTTGGACGGCGTAATAGGAGAGCCTTTACCTTCCGTATGTAGCATCTTAAAATTATCAATAATGCTATGTGAAATGGATTCACAACGATCGGCTAAATTTCCTTTCTCTATTGAAAATGCTTGCTTAATGAGTGGGTTACTCTTGCCTAATTTAAATATTTTCGATGTTTTGGGAAGTTGTTTAAATGGTTTAGAAAACTCTTTGTTTTCAGGGCGGTATTTTAAAATATGACTGGAAGCCATGTCTTTAATAACGGCATCGGGATACCAGGCTCCCTGTA
>JAVWBZ010000095.1:0-6187 GCA_036649255.1 Bacteroidales bacterium | reverse complement strand
TGCGTCCATCAACAAAAGCAATAACACCGGGTCCCTCCGCCACGATCTGTGTCCGGGAATCCTTGATCAAATTACCTTCCAAACCCGTCCCCACGATCGGTGCTTGCGGAGAAATAATCGGAACAGCCTGACGCATCATGTTAGATCCCATCAAAGCACGATTGGCATCATCATTTTCCAAGAAAGGGATTAAAGATGCTGCAATAGAAGCAATCTGATTCGGAGCAATATCGATCAAGTCCACTTCTTCTTTAGCCAAAATTGGATAATCGGCCAGATTACGGGCTTTCACTTTTTCGCCTAAAACTCCGTTGGCATCCATAGGAGTATTTGCTTGTGCGATAGACTTATTTTCTTCTTCTTCAGCACTCAAATAAATGGGAGCTTCTTCAAATTGAACGGTTCCGTTTACCACTTTGCGATAAGGAGTTTCAATAAATCCCAGTTTATTAATTTTAGCAAACACACATAGTGAGGAAATCAATCCAATGTTAGGACCTTCGGGTGTTTCAATCGTACACAACCGTCCATAGTGAGTATAGTGAACGTCACGTACTTCAAAACCGGCTCTGTCTCTTGACAAACCTCCGGGACCTAATGCTGAAATTCTTCTTTTATGGGTAAGCTCCGACAATGGATTGGTTTGATCCATAAATTGAGAAAGCTGGTTCGTTCCAAAGAAAGAATTTATCACAGAAGAGAGCGTCTTGGCATTAATCAAATCCATGGGAGAAAACACTTCATTGTCTCTCACATTCATTTTTTCGCGAATAGTTCTGGCCATACGGGCTAAACCAACACCGAACTGATTGTACAATTGTTCTCCAACTGTTCTCACACGTCTATTACTCAAATGGTCAATATCGTCCACTTCGGTTTTAGAGTTGATCAATTCGATAAGATAGCGAATAATATAAATAATATCCTCTTTGGTCAAAATACCTGTTTCGATCGGGATATTTAATTTTAATTTTTTATTGATACGATAACGTCCTACTTCACCGAGATCATAACGTTTATCTGAGAAGAACAGTTTTTCGAGAGCCGTACGAGCTGCTTCTTCATCAGGAGCAGCGGTATTTCTAAGTTGTAGATAAATATATTCTATAGCCTGCTTTTCAGAGTTGGCAGGGTCTTTTTGCAAAGTATTAAATATAATGGAATAATCGGTTTGTCTATCATCTTGTTTGTGGAAGAGAACAGTTTTAATATTGGCATCCGTAATCATATTGATGTGTTTTTCTTCCAGAATGGTTTCACGTTCAATAATTACTTCCGTGCGTTCAATATTTACTACCTCACCGGTTTCTTCATCAACGAAATCTTCATTCCAAGTTTTTACAACACGTGCAGCAAATTTTTCGCCGATATATTTTTTAAGATTGGCTTTTGTTGCCTTTACCTCTTGGGCTATATCAAAAATATCTAAAATATCTTTATCCGTTTCATAGCCTATTGCTCTTAGCAAAGTCGTAACGGGCAACTTCTTTTTTCTATCGATATAAGCATACATTACATTGTTTATATCGGTAGTAAATTCCATCCAGGAACCTTTAAAAGGAATAATTCTCGCAGAATAAAGTTGCGAGCCGTTGGAATGGAAAGAGGAGCCGAAGAAAACACCAGGGGAGCGGTGTAGTTGTGATACCACAACTCTCTCAGCGCCGTTGATAATGAAAGTTCCGCGTGGTGTCATGTAAGGGATCATCCCCAGATAGACATCTTGTATAACGGTTTCAAAATCTTCGTGTTCAATGTCATTACAAGAAAGCTTCATTTTAGCTTTCAGGGGGACACTGTATGTCAATCCTCTTTCGAGGCATTCGTCCATGCTATATCTTGGACCATCAATGTAGTAGTCTAAGAATTCCAGGACAAAACTATTTCTTGCATCGGTGATGGGGAAGTTTTCCATGAAAACTTTATAAAGTCCCTCATTATGCCTACGTTCCGCATCGGTATCGATTTGAAAAAACTCTTGGAACGATTTTAATTGAATATCCAAAAAATCAGGATAATCCACAGGTCGTGTGGATGCAAAACTTACTCTTGTATTATTATTTGTTGCCAAGGCTGTTGAATTTTGGAATTATGAATTATGAATTATAAATGATGAGAGGAGGGGAAGAGTAGGTAGTTTGAAGTCGGTGGCAGAAAGAAAGTCGAATGTTCGTTTTCAAGTTTCAACTTTCAACTTTCAATGTTTATATACAACAATAAGTACAAGACTTCCACATATAGTGGAAGTGTTGTACTCTCATTGTATTATTGAGGTTAAATTATTTAACTTCAACTTCAGCTCCAGCTTCTTCCAACGTTTTTTTCAAGCCTTCTGCTTCATCTTTAGATATACCTTCTTTAAGCGGTTTAGGGGCACTGTCAACTAATTCTTTAGCTTCTTTAAGACCAAGGCTGGTCAAATCTTTCACTAATTTTACAACTGCTAATTTATTAGCACCTGCTGCTTTAAGAATTACATTGAATTCTGTTTGTTCTTCAGCTGCTTCTGCTGGACCTGCTGCCGGTGCGGCTATTGCTACTGCTGCAGCTGCGGGTTCAATTCCATACTCGTCTTTTAAAATTTGAGCTAATTCGTTAACTTCTTTAACTGTTAAATTAACTAATTGTTCTGCAAATGACTTTAAATCTGCCATAATTTTATTATTTTAAAATGTTTTTTACTTTGTTTAATTTACTAAAATTGTTTTTTTTATCTTTCGGATAGGGTTTTTACGATGCCAGCCAATTTTCCGCCACCTGATTGTAGTGCAGAAATAACATTTTTGGCAGGAGATTGTAGTAACCCAACAAGATCTCCGATCAATTCTTCTCTTGATTTAACGTTGCATAGAGCTTCAAGCTGTTCGTCACCGAAATAGGTTGTTTGTTCTATATATGCTGCTTTCAATAAGGGTTTTTTATTCTTTGCACGAAATTCTTTAATCAGTCTTGCAGGTGCATTACCCGTATTGCTAAGCATAATAGAAGTGGTTCCTGCTAAAGCCGGATAGATTTCCGAGTAATCAAATTCTGCTTGATCCATAGCACGTTTTAAAAGTGTATTTTTTACTACTTTTAATTTAATGTCTCTACGATAGCATATTTTTCTTAATTGATTAACGGTTTCTACGGTGAAGCCGGAAATATCGGTTACATAAACATTTGAATATTCAGCTAAATCTTTTGCGATTTCGTCAATAATTTGACTTTTTTGTTCTATTTTCATACTTTAACTTAGCTTTAAGGATTATAATGTAACTGATTTCACATCAACCTGCACACCAGGACTCATAGTACTTGAAAGATAAATACTTTTTACATAAGTTCCTTTTGCAGCGGCCGGTTTTAATTTGATGATGGTTGACATCATTTCTCTTGTATTTTCAACCAATTTATCGGCAGAAAAATTCACTTTACCAATTCCTGAATGAATAATACCGTATTTGTCAACTTTAAAATCGATTTTACCGGCTTTTACATCAGCAACTGCTTTACCAATTTCCATGGTAACCGTGCCTGCTTTTGGGTTAGGCATTAAGCCACGAGGACCTAAAATTTTTCCTAACGCACCAATTTTAGGCATTACGCTTGGCATTGTGATGATTACGTCAACGTCAGTCCATCCTTTTTTGATTTTTTCAACGTATTCGTCTAATCCCACATAGTCAGCACCGGCTGCTTTTGCTTCATCTTCTTTGTCAGGGGTACAAAGAACAAGTACTCTCACGGTTTTTCCTGTTCCGTTAGGAAGGGTTACGATACCTCTCACCATTTGATTGGCTTTTCGAGGGTCTACACCTAAACGTACATCAATGTCAAAAGAGGCATCGAATTTGGTATAGGTTATATCCTTCACTACCTGAATAGCTTCCGTCACAGAGTAAACTTTGTTCTTATCAAATTTAGCAAAAGCTTCTTTGCGTTTTTTTGATATTTTAGCCATGTTGATTTTGTTATTACTTGTTATTAATTATTTTCAAAAGGGTTTGTGCCACCTTTAACCGTGATCCCCATACTTCTTGCAGTTCCTGCTACCATACTCATTGCCGATTCAATAACGAAGCAATTTAAATCGTTCATCTTGCTTTCAGCAATTTGTCTTACTTGATCCCAAGTGATAGAGGCTACTTTGTTTCTGTTAGGTTCTTTTGACCCTTTTTGAATTTTGGTTGCTTCCATTAATTGTACTGCAACCGGAGGCGTTTTAGTGATAAAATCAAATGATTTATCTTTGTAAACTGTAATCACCACAGGTATCACTTTCCCAGATTGGTCTTGTGTACGTGCATTAAATTGTTTACAAAATTCCATAATGTTCACCCCTTTAGAACCTAATGCTGGTCCTACAGGAGGAGATGGATTTGCGGCACCGCCTTTGATTTGTAACTTAATTAATCCAGCTACTTCTTTTGCCATCTTGTTAATTTTTGTTGTTTGTAACTAAAATGATTTTGGTACTACACTTTTTCAACTTGCATAAAACTCAATTCAAGCGGAGTTTTACGACCAAAAATCTTCACCATGACTTTCAGTTTCTTTTTCTCGGCATTGATCTCTTCAATAATACCGTTAAAAGTGTTGAAAGGCCCATCAATAACTTTAATTTCTTCACCAACGATAAAGGGAGGTGCAAATGATTCGTCTTGTTCGAGCAACTCATCTACTTTTCCCAACATGCGGGTTACTTCAGCAGGACGTAACGCAACAGGAGGATCGCTTTTTCTTTTGCAACCCACAAAACCCAATACGCCAGGAATATTCAGTAAGACATGAAAAACCTCTCCCAACATCATTGCTTCTACAAAAATGTAACCCGGAAAAAAATTTCTCTCTTTGCTCACTTTTTTACCATTGCGTATTTGGTAAAATTTTTCTGTAGGTATTAAAACTCGCGAAACGAAATCCTTAATATGTGAAGCTTCTATCTCACTTTCGATATTACTCTTCACTTTCTTTTCAGTTCCCGTTACCGCTCTGATTACATACCATTTACGTTCTATATCTGCCATACTCAATTTGTGTTGACGGAGTGAATACCAAACTTAATTACTCGAAAATTAAATAGCCGGGAATAAAAATGACATCCCTGCGTTAAATAGTGCATCCATCAAAAACACAATAAGTGCTATGATTAGGGAAGCAATAGATACAACTATTACGCTACTTTGCAGATCTTTTGCTGAAGGCCAAGAAACTTTGTGTACCAGCTCATCATAAGTCTCTTTAAAATAATTAACTATTTTCATTTTCTAATAATTTATCTTGTTTATTCTTCTTTATTTTCTCCTACAAATAGACTTTTCAGGAATATAATATTGAAATTTTCCGCGACCTATTTTTGAATTTCCATCTATTGTCTTCTTGCATCTTAATAAAAAACAGCACTGTATCAATACTTTAAACCATTTATAAAATGTGTGCCCTATTTTTGAAACACTACACCATAAAAAGCCGGCAAATATACACATTTTTTTCAATTATTACCAGCACTCTGTACATTTTTTTATTTTTATCCAGAAATTCACCATACCGTTGCATTCGTATTTTTGAAATGATCACATTTTTTTAAGATGGTAAAGATTATTTATAAAAAAACAGATTGGTCCCCCTATATAAATTTTTTCACCCTCCCATCTTAATAATTCCTAAAATGTATAGACAAAACAAAGTTTGTTTTTAATATAATCTTTCAGATCTTTTATTAGTATGCTAATCAGTCTAATGGAATTGTAATTTTTATTTCACTCAAACAATTTAGCTCACCAATAATTTACCTTATATATTCCAGAATGGGTAAAAATTATCTTCGATTTACTTCACAGAAAAGCTTAAATATGAAATCAAAGAACCTTCATTCAACCATCTTTTTTCATAAAAAGTTTGAATTTCCGTTAACAAGAGATTTTCTTCCTGATTGTATACATGTTCTATATTATCAAATAAATGCCAATGCTCAGTTTCTATCACACTTTGTGTATATTCATATAATAATCTGCTATCGGTTTTAAGATGAATAATCCCATTTTTCTTAAGAAAGTTTGTATATTTACCCACAAAATGAGGAGACATTAATCGTTTACGTTCCTTCGTGGGTTGCGGATCGGGAAAGGTAATCCATATTTCACTTACCTCATCTTTTTCAAAATAAAAGTCAATATCATCAATGGCAGTTCTGATAAAGGCCACC
>JAVWBZ010000094.1:0-6258 GCA_036649255.1 Bacteroidales bacterium | reverse complement strand
TAAAAGCCGTATGTGATATTCATATTATAAAAATTGTTCCTAATTTCAATTCTACAATAGTGCAATTAAAAGAATTTTCCATTCCTGCGTAAGTTAAGTATGTACAATTTCAATTCTACAATAGTGCAATTAAAAGTATTGGGGTCGAATCTATTTATAAACGGGTGGAACCGATTATTCCTGATTTAGAATTGAAGCCGTTTATTTTTACCATTGATAAAATTGAAGGGCAAAGAACGTATGAGGAATTTATTAAAATAGGGGAGGAGCATAAAGATAAATGGATGCCTGTTGTGGAAAAAAATAAAGAAGAAATACAACCAGAAGAAGTGGCAACCATTATTTATACTTCGGGCACCACCGGTAACCCGAAAGGGGTTATGCTGTCTCATAAAAATTTTTTAACCAATGCCTTGACACTCGTTCCCATGCAAACCAATGATCATACAGGAAATATTTTAAGTTTTCTTCCTTTGTGCCATGTTTATGAAAGAGTTATTAATTATAAATACCAATATATTGGAGCCAGCCTTTATTATGCAGCCAGCCTTTCTTCCATAGGCAAAGATTTGAAAGATATCCATGCAGTGGGTTTTTGTGCAGTACCCCGTGTTTTGGAGATGATGTTCGACAAATTGCAGGCTGCAGGCAAAGATTTGAGGGGAATTAAAAAGCAGATCTATTTCTGGGCTTTCCGTTTGGCTACCAAATACGATTATGAAAACAATAGTTGGTTTTATAAAAAGAAAATAGAATTGGCTGATTATCTGGTTTACTCGAAATGGAGAGATAACTTGGGAGGGAATCCTATGATTGTGGTTTCGGGAGGTTCATCTATTCAAGAACGTATCATTCGCCTGTTTTCTGCAGCCAAACTGAGAGTTTTTGAAGGATATGGCCTGACGGAAACATCACCGGTGATTGCGGTTAATAATCCGAGCAAGAATATTTTGAAGATTGGTACAGTGGGGGAAATAATGCCCTGTATTGAATTTAAATTGGCCGAAGACGGGGAAATTTTAACCAAAGGCGACTGCTTGATGGTAGGCTATTATAAAGATCCCGAATATACCCAACAGGTTATTGATAAAGATGGCTGGTTCCATACAGGCGATATTGGAACGATGGTGGAAGGGAAATATCTGAAAATTACCGATAGGAAAAAGGAAATTTTTAAACTCTCTTCAGGGAAATACGTGGCTCCTCAGATTATTGAAAATAAACTTAAAGAATCAAGTTTTATTGAAAGTGCCATGATCATTGGAGAAAATGAGAAATTTGCTGCCGCCATTATTGTTCCTGATTTTAATACGCTCCATTTTTGGTGTGCCAAACATCGAATTCATTACGATACTCACGAAGAAATGATTCAGGAACCGGCTGTAATTAAAAGAATCCAAAGAGAAGTAGATAAAATTAACAGTACATTGGCAGAACATGAATATGTGAAACGTTTTAGATTGATTTCGGATGTATGGAGTACTCAGACCGGTGAATTGTCACAAACACTGAAATTGAAAAGAGCATTTTTATATAGAAAATATGATCAGATATGTCGTGAAATTTATAATTATGATCTTAAAGAGAGTCATGCCGAACATAAAAAATAATTAGAGATTATTTAATAATACTTCTAAGACAGCATTGGCTTCTAAATTGTCTGCTATTCCAACTTTAGGAGCCAATGGCGGTTTTTGGGAGGAAATTTCATTAATGAAATCGCCGCAGACAATCAAATTTTCATAATATTCGGTGCGAAAAAAATTATTGTTGCTCTAGTCGGCCATTCCGTTTCCAGAAATAACCAGAATGTGAGGAAGTTTTTCCAAGATGGTTTCAATCAACATTTTTTTTGTTTGAACAAATCAAAGGCTTCTACAATAATATCATAACTTCAAAATAGTTTTGTAATATTGGTTGAATCAATTTTTTGAGGGATGGCTATTACTTCGGTCGCAGGATTGATACGGGCAATATTTAGTTGAATCGCTGTCACTTTTTTCATTCCGATTTGATCGTAAAAAAATATTATCGGTTTAAATTACTCTCTTCAATGGTGTCAAAATTAACTATTATTAATTTCCCTATTCCGGTACGGGCCAATGTTACGGCACAGGCCTCTGTAACCTGCGATACCTCCGCATTTATCTTTAAGTTGCCATTTTATTTCCAAAACAGTCACATAATAAGATACTAAATGAGTTGTAAAATACACTTTTTCCAGAAAAACTCGAAACTTCACATCGGTAATATTTTACTGGAAAAGAAAATTAAATAAACATGGAGAAAATAAACTATTTTATGATTTCGAAAGAATAAGATATAAAAAGAAACGTTTGTGTAGCTGATGCCGAAAGTGACGGAGCTGTAAGCAATTTTGACTGTCTATGATGAATCTCTGAGGAAAGAGATTTAGCTCCGTCGAATGAATGAGATAATGGTTATTTTCGGCATCTGGAATACTGTCTTCAAGAGGTAAGATTGTTATATTTTGTCTATAAAATTAACGTTGGCTATAAGAAATAGAAAGAAATTCGCTTTTTTATATTGTTTTCGATCAAAATTAAAAAAATTAGAATGAAGAAAACTGAAAAAGTTTAAAGAAAAAAATAATAACATTTTTTTCTTTAAATCTAGATATGTTATAACCTAAACTGGATTCAGAGTTTTCTTAATAAATTAGGGGTTAATAGCACTAAGATTTTGTCAAGTTTTTTAACAGGTTATTTCAGTATAATAGTAAGACTGTTTATCGATTGAAGTAGTAGATAAAATGATAAATTTGAAAATATGGTATGAAAAATGGCCTAACGAATCCATATTTTGAAAGATAATTGTTTTATTTTGAATCGTTTATATTCCAATATTGATGATAAATAAAAACAAGAAGTCTGCGTGGCGTGAGCAAATAAAAAAGGCTGTCCAAGAAGGAACAGCCTCGTTTATACAGTAGTAAAAGATTTTCTATTTATTTACTTGGAAAGTTTTATCTCCGGTTTCGAAGAAGTTTACAATTTGATTAGCAGCAGCTAAACCGGCATTGATATTGGCCTCGGCAGTTTCGGCACCCATTTTTTTAGGAGTAGCAAAAAAACGATTTTCGAATTTGGCAGCCATTTCATCTTTGTTATCGGGAGCAATGTCTGAACAATATTTAAGATCGTTTCTTTCTTCCATTATTTTCACCATTTCTTCTTCATTGATAACCTCTTTGCGGGCTGTGTTAATTAAGCAACCGCCTTTTGGCATTTTAGACATTAAGTGATGTCCGATCGATTTTTTAGTTTGATCGTTTGCCGGAATATGCAATGAAACAAAGTTGCAAGTCGAGTAAAGTTCTTCAACACTGGTTACTGGAATAATTCCTTCGGCTTTCATTTTATCGGCGGGAACAAATGGGTCGAATGCATATACTTCCATTCCGAATCCTTTGGCAATATGGGCAGCCAAGCGACCTACGTTCCCGTAAGCGTGGATTCCCAATTTTTTACCTTTTAATTCGGTTCCTGTTCCTGGTTTGAAAGTGTTACGAGACATATATACCATCATACCTAAAGCCAATTCGGCAACGGCATTGGAGTTTTGTCCCGGAGTATTCATGGCAACGATGTTGTTTTCAGTACAGGCTTGAAGATTTAGGTTATCGAATCCGGCGCCAGCACGAACTACTATTTTTAAATTTTTAGCGGCATCAATTACTTCAGCCGTTACTTTATCTGAACGAACGATCAGTGCGTCCACATCTGCTACGGCTTTATAAAAGTCATTAACGTCGGCATATTTTTCCAATAAGCAAAGTTCATAATTTGCTTTTTCCAAGATTGCGCGAATACCATCAACGGCGGCTTTTGCGAAAGGTTTTTCAGTGGCAACTAATACTTTCATAATCTTATTTGTTTAATTTTTCAAATTCTTGCATACAAGCTACTAAAGCTTCAACACTTTCTTTAGGGCAAGCATTGTATAAAGAAGCACGGAAACCACCTACAGAACGGTGTCCTTTGATGCCTACCATGCCGTGTTCTTTAGCAAATGTCATGAAAGCGTCTTCTTTATCTTTGTAAGCTTCTGTCATAACAAAACAAATGTTCATTAAAGAACGACTATCTTTTTTAGCAGTACCCACAAACATTGAATTGCGATCAATTTCATTGTATAATAAAGTGGCTTTTTCTTGGTTCATTTTTTGAATAGCTTTCAAACCACCTTGTTTTTTAACCCATTTCAACGTTTCATTCATCACGTAAATAGAAAATACAGGAGGAGTATTGAACATGGAGCTTTCTTTGATATGTGTTTCATAGTTTAACATAGTAGGTAAATAACGAGATACTTTGCCCAGTGCATTTTCTTTGATGATCACAAACGTAACCCCTGCAGGTCCTACATTCTTTTGAGCACCACCGTAAATCATCGTATATTTGGAAACGTCAACGGGACGGCTCATAATGTCTGAAGACATATCGGCGATCAATGGAATAGGAGAAGTGATATCTTCGTGAATTTCAGTTCCGTAAATAGTATTGTTGGTCGTGATATGGAAATAGTCCGCGTCTGTAGGAATTGTATATCCTTTTGGAATATAGTTGTAAGTTGTATCTGCTGATGAAGCAACGCAAACAGCTTCGCCAATCCCTTTCGCTTCTTTTAAAGCTTTTTTTGCCCAAACACCTGTTTCAAGATAAGCAGCTTTTTTTTCAAGAAAGTTCATAGCCACCATTAAAAATTGAGTAGAGGCACCGCCACCTAAGAAAAGAACTTTGTATCCGTCGGGAATATTCAGCATTTCTTTCCAAAGAGCTTCTGTTTCATTCATTACGGCTTCCCATTCTTTTGAACGATGTGAAACTTCGATAACCGACATGCCGGTTCCGGCAAAATCTTTCAATGCTTCAATAGCTGCATTGATAGCTTCTTTCGGAAGGACGCAAGGTCCAGCGTTGAAATTGTGTACTCTTTTCATAATCAGATATTTATGTTTATAAATGTTGTTTTTTAATCTTTCGGCAAAGATACACTTTTTTAATTATCAAATTGATTAATTGGGAAATTAGAAAGGCATATTTGAAAATCCTTCTTTTTTCTTTTTTCTTAGTGAAATCCCTATTTTTTCTAAGTTTGATGACGAATGAATCTCCCCAATATGTCTCGCTGATTTCTTGGCGTCGATCACAGAAATTTGTCAAAATTAGACATACTTGTAATAGATTTACTAATAAAAATGTCAAAACTGAGATGCCGATTGTTTTCATTTGGGATGAATAAACTCAATTACTCTACGTTATCAATTTGGCTGAGAGCATATACATAAGCTCCTATGGAAATGGCCAGACTCGTTTCTAATTTGGCGATGCAAATTTCGACTCTTTTTTCCGGATCATAAATAATTTTTTCGGCAGAATTGTTATACATCTCTATTTCTTTGGTTTTTCCTTTGATGAATTTGTTTAATTCTTCTTCTATTTCCAAATTGTAAACATAAGCAGAAACTCTTTGAATAGATTTACCTTCTGCTGTTTAAAGTGACTGATTTAGTTCTTTTATCAGTTTGGACTAAAATAATTTGTGTGCATTGGTAAAATCCCTTCTAATTACAATGATTCCATCAATTACAGAAACGGCATATCCAATTGTATTTCCGGCCATTTTTCCCAATTAGACAAAGGTTTGTTTGGCTGCTGGAACCTTCTTTTTTCCCTTCTGCAATATCATAGATTTCTTTATGATTCCAGTTCTTCTCCGTACATTCTTGTAAACCACGTACAGAAATACTTTTTTCTGCTATCAAATCAGGTATTTTCCGGAGTGGAAAACAATGGACTTTTACACCTGAATTATCCCCAATATGAAGTTTCCCGTTTTCCGTAAAACCCAATCCGAAAGCTGTTCCAAAAACGCATCCAATCAGATTTTAAACTGTTTTTTACGCCTTCCAGTCTTCAATTTGGCGTTGAAATCGGGTAATGTTCCAGCAATGGTTTCGCCATAGGCGAATAAATCGGCATCATTGTTCATGTAATTTGTTAGATTAATTTTTTGTTTAAATCGGCTCCCAAAGGAACACCTTCCGAAAAGCAGGAAAAATGAGTAGGATTATCCATAATTCCGTTTTGATAATCGGCAGGACCGGGAAAGGCAAAATTGATGATTACGGGTGGCAAGTTCATTTTTTTTAAACTTCTATTATTTCGGTAAATCCATCTGTTAGAATCGTCATGTATTTTTTCAAATTTTTACGCCGCATAACCCAATTGACAA
>JAVWBZ010000093.1:0-6379 GCA_036649255.1 Bacteroidales bacterium | reverse complement strand
AAAGTAATGAGCAAACTTATTGCGGCATATGAACGGGAAATCGGAGCTCAATTGAGATAGATAATAGTTATAATGATATTTTATGCAGATTATTAGGTCGTTAGAAACAATCCCATACATAGAAAATCCTGTTGTTACCATAGGTGCTTTTGACGGAGTTCATTTGGGACATCAACAGATTTTCAAACAACTCATTCAACATGCTCAAAAAACGGGAGGTCATACCGTGGTAATCACCTTTGATCCGCATCCCCAACAACTGTTGAATCCTAATTCTGATTTTTTTTTAATTCAATCCTTGGAAGATAATATTGAATTAATTAGACAACAAGGAATTGATTATTTGATTATTATTCCATTTACAATGGAATTTTCACAATTATCTACCCAAGAATTTATAGAAGAGATATTGGTTAATAGAATAGGAGCCAAGGGAATTGTCATGGGACCGAACCATTTTTTAGGGAAGAATAGAGAAGGAAATCATCAGATTATTACAGATTTATGTGAAAAAAATAATATTGAAATTGTGGAGATTCCGGAATTTGTGATGAACGAAAATAGTGTTCGTTCTCGAAAAATAAGAAATCATATCCTGCATCAAGAAATTGATAAAGCGATTATTTTGTTGGGACATGATTGGGTAGTAAAAAAATAAATATATTGCAACTTTAAAATAACATTATGAGTAAAGATTTAATCATCGTCGAATCACCAGCTAAAGCTAAAACTATTCAGAAATTTATTGGCAAAGACTACAGTGTGATCTCAAGTAAAGGTCACATTCGAGACCTTCCTCAAAAAGATTTGGGAATAGATATTGCCAAAGGTTTTCTTCCCAAGTATGAAGTGCTGGAAGAAAAGAAAAAATTGATCAGTGAAATAAAGAAAATGGCTGATGATGCGGAAACGGTATGGCTGGCAACCGATGATGACCGTGAAGGAGAAGCCATTTCCTGGCATTTGATGGAAGTTGCACATATTTTACCTGAAAAAGTAAAAAGAATTGTATTTCATGAAATTACAAAGACTGCAATTGAAAAGGCATTGTCAAGCCCGCGGGATTTGGATATTGATTTGGTGAATGCACAACAGGCACGAAGGATTTTAGATAGATTGGTGGGATTTGAGCTTTCGCCAGTACTATGGCGTAAAGTGAAACCACAACTTTCGGCAGGCCGTGTGCAATCGGTAGCTGTAAAATTGATTGTGGAACGGGAACATGAAATTAAGCAGTTCCAATCAACTTCCTCTTTTAAAGTGGTAGGAGAATTTATCGCTCATAATCAGGAAAAATCGGAACTGGAAGCCGATCTGAATCATAGATTCTCAAACAAAGAGGAAGCATTGACTTTTATTCAAGCTTGTAAGGATGCTACATTTTCTATTGATGCGGTAGAGAAGAATCCCGGTAAAAAAACACCCTCTGCTCCTTTTACCACTTCTACGTTGCAGCAGGAGGCTTCAAGGAAATTGGGCTTTTCGGTCAGTAAAACAATGGTAATTGCGCAACAATTATATGAAGCCGGTTATATCACCTATATGAGAACCGATTCGGTGCATCTTTCTGAATTTGCCATGGAAAGTGCAAAAAATGAGATTGTTAAGTTGTATGGAAAAGAATATGCTAAATCAAGAAATTTTGTAACGAAAACCAAAGGAGCACAGGAAGCGCACGAAGCCATTCGCCCCACCGATATGGAAAATCATACCATTCCGGGTGATACTTTTGCCAAAAGATTATATGAATTGATATGGAAAAGAACCATTGCTTCTCAAATGAGTGATGCTGAAACGGAGAAAACAGTCATTAGCATTCCTATTTCCAACAGGACTGAAAAATTTATTTCTTCTGGTGAAGTAGTTCTTTTTCAAGGATTTCTTAAAGTATATATTGAATCGAAAGATGAAGAAGATGAAGAAGTGAAGGGCTGGTTGCCTCCTTTGTCGGTGGGTGTTGCATTGGATTCTAAAGAGATCAAAGCAACTCAGAAATATGCACAACCGCCGGCAAGATATACGGAAGCAAGTTTAGTGAAAAAATTGGAAGAATTGGGAATTGGACGTCCTTCTACTTATGCGCCTACGATTTCTACCATCCAAAAAAGAGAATATGTCGTAAAAGAAACCCGTCCGGGATTTGAGAGAAATTATTTACAATTAATCCTTAAAAATGGAGTGATTAAAGAAGAGGAAAAAAAGGAAAAATATGGCCATGAAAAAGATAAAATTTTCCCCACTGATATAGGAATTGTGGTGAATGATTATCTGCAAAATAATTTTGATTCCATCATGGATTATGGTTTTACAGCCGATGTGGAAAAAGAGTTTGATGAAATTGCAGAAGGAAAAATAAAATGGGAAAACATGATTCAACATTTTTATGAAGGATTCCATGACTCCATTGATAAAGCAATTACCTATTCACAGAAAGCAAGTGGTGAACGATTGCTTGGACAAGATCCGAAAACCAATGCCAATGTTTATGCCAAACTGGGTAAATATGGCCCTATGGTGCAGATTGGTGAAAATTATGAAAATGAAAAACCTCGTTATGCAAGAATGAAATCCAATCAGTTTATCGAAAGCATTACCTTGGAAGAAGCGTTGGAATTGTTTAAATTACCCAGAACATTAGGCGATTATGAAGGAAATACGGTGGTGATAGGAATAGGAAAATTTGGTCCGTATATTCGATATGATAACAAATTTGTATCTTTCCCCAAAGACGAAGAACCCACCGAAATCACCTTGAATCGTGCCATCGAACTGATTGAAGCCAAAAAGAAAATTGATGAGGAAAATGCACCACGCCTTATTGGAAATTATCAGGATAAGGAAATTTTTGTGGCAGTGGGTAAATATGGCCCGTATATTAAATATGATAGCCAGAATATTACCTTGGATAAAGGAACAATGGTAGCTGAAATGACTTTTGAACAGGCCGTAGATATCATTAACAATGCAAAAACTAAAAATGTATTGGTAGCCTATCCCGAAAATGAGGATGTGAAAGTAATGAATGGAAGATATGGAGCCTATATTACCAATGGAAAGGATAACTATAAAATACCAAAAGGTCTTTTGCCCGAAAATCTTACTTTTCACGAATGCATGGACATTATTGCCAATACTCCCCCAACAACTAAAAAACGAGTTATAAGAAAAAAGAAATAAGATGAATTTAACCCCTTTTTTTTCACCGGTTGATTTTGAATCACTCGGCTTTAAAGATGAAAATTACGATGAATCATTGTTGATTTCAAAAGTTTTTTTTTATGATTCCGTGGAAAATCTTGATCTGGAAAATGTGGAAATTGCTATTTTAGGAATTCCGGAATATAGAAACAGTTTTTGTAATCCCTCTACGGCATTGGCCCCCGATGAAATTAGAAGAGATTTTTACCGACTGTATGCTTGGAATAAACCGATCAATGTGATTGATTTGGGAAATTTGAAAATTGGAAAAACAGTAGAGGATACCTATCAAATTATCATAGATATATTGGCATTCCTTATTGAAAACAAGGTGATTCCATTAATTTTGGGTGGAAGTAATGATATTGCGTATGCGAACTATCGGGCTTATGAAAGATTGGAACAGGTGGTGAATATTGTGGCTGTTGACTCACGTTTTGATCTGGGAAGTGAAGAACTCCCCATTCGTTCAGATGCCTACCTCAATAAAATTGTATTGCAACAGCCTAATTATTTGCTCAATTATGCCAATATCGGATACCAAACCTATATGAACAGCCCTGAAAATATCAATTTGATGAATCAACTTTTTTTTGAAACTTACAGGGTGGGAGCGATGCGCAAAGAAATGGAAGAAGTGGAACCTATTGTTCGCAATGCAGAAATGATCAGTTTTGATATTTCTGCAGTACGTCGCCCGGATGCACCCGGCAACCCACATGCTTCTGCCAATGGTTTTTATGGGGAAGAAATATGCCAAGTGGCGCGTTTTGCAGGGGTAAGCGACAAATTATCTTCTTTTGGGATTTATGAATATGACCCAACGTTAGATTATAATCATCAAACATCTCAGTTGATAAGCCACATTTTATGGTATTTTGTGGAAGGTTATATCAATCGACAGGGAGATACTTTGTTTAAAGATAAAAGTGCTTATACCAAACACAGTGTTACCGTTTCGGGTGCTATTGATGAACTTGTTTTTTATTGTAGTAAAACTACTGGCAGATGGTGGGTGGTAGTGCCTATTATCAATATCAAGAAAAACATTGAACAAAAATATTTTTTACCTTGTTCCCGAAAAGATTATGATACAGCCTGTAAAGATGTAATACCGGAAAGATGGTGGCGGGCTTATCATAAAATGAATAGATAAACAGCGAAAATAGATGTCATTTTGTTAAGTATGAGAAAAATATTGTTAGTCATATTTCTTGTGTGTGGGTTTGAAGTTTATATATTGAAAGCACAAGAGGTTGATTCTATTTTAGTTCCAATAATAGAAATTCCCACAGTACCTTCCGGAGAAGTCGAACTTTTGGATATCAAAAAATTTAAAGATACCCTGAGAGTGTTAACTTGGAAAGATTACTGGAAATTTAGTGGTATTGTTGGGCTTAATTTTTCTCAAACAGGTTTATGGAATTGGGCATCCGGTGGAAATAATAATGCCAATGGGGTGCTTTTTGCCAATGTAAGCTTGACCTATAAAAAGAAAAAAATAGCTTGGGATACACGTTTAGATACTGAATTTGGAGAAATGTATACTTCCGAGACCACTTACCCGTGGAGAAAATCAGGCGATCGTATCAGTTTTAATACAAAATTGGGTTTTGAATTTAAAAAAACTTGGTTTATTACCGTTTTGGGAAGTTTTAAATCTCAGTATGCTGCAGGATATGAATATGGATTGAATGCCGATAAAACCGAATATGAAAAATATGTATCAAATTGGCTTTCACCTTCTTATAGTGATTTATCCATTGGTATTGATTGGAAACCCAATGAAACATTTTCTGTCTATATCTCACCCTTTGCAGGCCGTATTACCACTTGCATTGAGGATACACTCAATTTTAGAACTACATATGGTCTTGAACCTGATCAAAAATTTAAAGCCGATCTTGGTTTTAATTTTAAAGCAACGATCAATTTCGTAAAAATTAAAAATTTTAAAGTATTGACCAATATTGTAATCTTTACTCCATACTTTTCTAAGGTTCAACGTTTTGGAAATTTTGATGTGGATTGGGATTTTGTTATCTCCTATCAATTCTTAAAGGTATTGAATGTGAGTTTATTTACTGCTTTGAAATATTATGATCAAGTGATGATTACGGATAAAAAAGGAAATGTAGGCCCTCGGGTGCAGTTTAAAGAAATTTTGGGTGTTGGAATAGGATATAGTTTTTAGTTAATATTTTTTAATTAGGCAACCAAGCTAAATTGCCGATTAACTTCTTCTGATTTTATGAATGTCCGAAGAATCCCACGATTGAAAGAGGAGAATGTCATGAATATTCCTGATAATCAAAATAAATAACCTTAAGTCATGATGGGCAAACCATTTGATTGCTTCATCTTCTTTCCTGCAGGCAGCAGCAAAAAGAGATAGAAAGGTACAGTTATATTTGAGGAGCCATGCAATGGCATGTTCTTCATTATCAATGGCATTGCTTAAAATGGCAAACTCCGGGTAGTCATTATTTAAAAGCCAATTCAAAGCATCCGTATCAGAATGAATAGCAGCAGAAAGGGCTGCCAACTCTTGATATCCGTTATGCATTAGAAAATCTGTAAATTGGGTATCTCCTTTCAAACTTTCATTGAAAGCCAACAAAATTTTCGAATCGTAATCGGTCAAACAATGTAAAACAGCCACAACGTTTATTGTTTTAAACTAACCGTTTTATTAAAAACCAATTTATGGTCGGTAGAATCTTTATCAAGACAGAAATAACCTATTCTTTCAAATTGATAATAAGGATCAGCTTTTTTTAGGTTTAACGATTTTTCTACAAATCCTTCTTGCATGATCAAGGAGTTGGGATTGATATGATCAATGAAAGTTTTACCGTCTTCATTGCCATCAGGGTCGGAAACATTGAAAAGCCGATCAAAGAGTCTAATTTCAGCAGTTTGCGTGTGAGCAACCGATAACCAGTGGATGGTGGCTTTTACTTTTCTATTGCTTTCTGCCATGCCACTTTTTGTTTCAGGGTCATAGGTAGCATGTATTTCTTTGATATTACCTGCACTGTCTTTCACCACGGATTCGCATTTGATAATATAAGCGTATTTTAAACGAACTTCTCCCCCGATGGTAAGGCGGAAAAATTTCTTATCTGCATTTTCTCTGAAATCTGCACGTTCTATCCACAGTTCTTTACTGAAAGGTACT
>JAVWBZ010000092.1:0-6418 GCA_036649255.1 Bacteroidales bacterium | reverse complement strand
AGAAAAGTTAATCCATCCTTTATTCCTGAAAGAATAAGTTGTCATTCTCTCAGACACTCTAAAGCTATGCATCTATTGCAAGCAGGAGTTAATATTATTTACATAAGAGATATACTCGAACATGTTTCGGTCCAAACGACTGAATTATATATGCAAGAGCTGATTCAAAAAAAACGGGAAGCTTTGGAAAAAGCGTACGTTGATGTCATACCATATTCAGATATGGAGAAGTCATGGGAAAAAGACCGCTCTTTATTAGAGTGGTTGAAAGGTTTAGACCGCTGACAAATATCTATTTTTCAGTTCTGAAATGAAAGCAATTATGCTTATTCTTACAGAAAATATTTTGTAAAAAGTCGTGGTGAAAGTTTATCTGTAATATTATAGAATTAATTCATTGCGACTTTTTGCTAAAATCTAACCGTAAACATAACAAGCAATTCATTAATTTCATATTTTTATCATCGATTTATTTTAATGCAATCTAAACATGTAGATACTGCATCTTTTTGTGATAACGAAACAAAATTTCGTGATTAAGTATTATGGTATAAAGTTCTAAAATTAAGTTGCCATGAGAGAATATACAAAAAAGCCCGAAAACCAATCTCGTACTTTGGATAGTAATTCCAGAGCATCCAGACAAGCACCAATATCTGACATTTTACAGGTATATAAGAATGGTACTTTAGGTAGAGAAGCCCACAGGCAAGAAACAGAGATTAAATCAAAAAATATTATTCAGAGGGTATTGAAAGTGGGTGAATTAGAAGATGTTGTGAATTCAGAAGGTGATATAGGGATACAAGAATTTATTGACGATGGCAAAATATGGAAATTCAGAACACTGGACGAAGCAAAAAATGTGGGGAAAATGGTAAAAACAATGAAAACAGCAGCCATCGCCGGACAATATACACCAAAGAATGAAACAGAATTAGGATTAAATTCTAATTTATATCAAACTTTGAAATATTTTAGAGATCCTGACCATCCAGTTCCCCAATCTCCTGAAATTCAAGGTTATGATAGTAAAGGGAAATATAGTAAACCTTTTGATGTAAAAGAACCGGATTCTTTCAGTACTACATTAGATAACCCTAATATAAAAGACGACAACCCGACACCAGGGAGAATAAATGAGGCGTTGGTAACAGCAATAAAACTTAAAAGCATGACTGGTTTAGCAGGTAACCACAAACTATATAGTGCCCAAGCAGTAGATTACATACTTGAGAATGTAGATACAGAAAAACAATATGGATTTGATCCGTTTGAGCTACCTAAAAAAACTGCAGATAAGACCCCATTATTAAATAATGACAGTATTAAGACATGGTTGAACGACACTTATGATAAACATGTCAGAACAAAAAAAATAAACGTAGGGAAGGAGGGGAAAAAAGCCTATTATTCAGGTTTATTAAATGTCTCCGGTATAAATATTGACCAATTGAATTTTGTACTAAATAAAATATATGATTATGAACAAACTCAGTCAACACAAATCGGATATGAAGCCCCTCATCTTTCATTGATTAATTCATGGCTGACAGAAAATAATATAGCTGATTTTAAATTCCCGCAAGAATTTAACAGACCAGAACCTGTTGATTTTGAAAATGACTCGTGTTCAACGGGAGCGATTTTTCAATGAACCAGAACAAGAACCTGTTGATTTTGAAAAGCAGTGGGAATAATGACCCAAAATTCTGTATAGCTCCTGTCTTATTTTCGCATTTTTGAGCCTGTTAAATGGAATATATTGAAATTAATATCTTTTTCAACCGAATTCTGCTGGTTAACTGTAATAGCAATATTGTTGTAAGGGATTTTAAATAAGAAATTCGCTAAAAATTTTTCAATAAAATTTAAGTAGGTTCAATATTGGAAAAACAATTTGGATATTTTATGGTAGGAGCTGCTTTAAATTTCTTTCTTCTTTGAATTTCAATATCATAATTTTTTATTGACAAAAACACTATTTGATACCTTATTTCGTGTAAGTTAATGCGGTGTGACTTTATCTTTTTAAGATTCGCTATGTAAATAGAACAAAGGGGGCATGTCAATCCTTACAACACCTGACAGAAAAGCCGAAGTATTTAATACCGTTACTGTTACAATCGGCGTAGTCGTAACTGAAGTGGCGATTCCACACGCCAACGTTGTCGTTTTGGGTGCTACTCCAAAAATAAGCATTGCTGTCTGCATTGTTGAAACCGTTGTTGTAAGCGCCGGCAGGAAGAGCGGAAAAGCCACTCTCATTCGTAGCTCCGATATTGGGTGAATCCCATAACGAAGAGGTGCTTTTTACTTCGCCTCCGATGACACCATCCCCTCCAAGAAAATCGGTCAAGTGTCTCCATTCCGCATCCGTTGGAACATGCCATCCTTGAGGGCAAATACCTCTGCGAGTATGGTCGAAAGTACAATCAATAGCTGTTGTTAAATTGGTGTCAACAGCGGCATGCCAATTGTATAAAACACCATAGGCAGAATTGGAAGGAACAGCGTAATAGGGAGCCCAAGTGGACGGTTGGTTTCCGCTTAACTGAATACAACTTTTTCCGGTAGGGGAAGAGGTACATTTCATATTTTCTTTGGTCCAGCATTGGCTACCGATTTGTACCGTGTTGTAAACATTTCCTTCGTGGTCAATCACCGTGAGTATGTCGGGACAAGGTTGCCCGGGAACGGAAGAGGCTTGGTTGATAAAAACGGTGCTGTCTCTCTGATCGACAAGATTTTGTCGAAAAATAGAAAGGCTATCTTGAGGTACTGTTAAACCACAAACTACAACCGGCAATATTATAAAAGTTCCTATTTTGAATGCGTTCTTCTCTTTCATAAATAATTGTGTTTTTATATTATTATTTTACGTAAGTTATAATCCTCTGATTGGTCGATATTTTTAACAAGTAAATGTCTGTGATCAAATAGCTTACCTACAAGGTGCTATCAGATAGTGAAAAATGAGTATTTTCATACAGGCGTTTTCCTGACATGTTAATTTTTTTTAACTCCTTGTACCAGATTTTTTTCATGGATGATTCTTAATTTGGAAAAGGTGAGATTGGATCAACTGAGAAATAGGTCGGCCGTTTATGTTTAGAAATGGGAGTCATAAGATTCACCAAAATATTGGCAACGGATTCTTGAGATAGAGCCCTGTTAGAAGACACACTTAACAGATTTCCAGTATTACAAGTAATGGTCAGCAACAGGTTGATGGCAGAACATGTTCGTAGGTGTTGGTTTGTTCTGATGTATAGATTTTGGGCTTTCAGGTTATAGGCAATTGCATGCCGCATGGTAAAAGTAAATAGTGTTTTTTTTATCATGAATAAGGTTGCTTTTTTAAAATTTCTTTAAATACTAATACTTATATGATTGTTTCGAATCATCAATTTAATGACTTATATAGCACTAACAACCAACTGTTTCAAGATGTTTTATGAAGACTCTTAATTTTTAAGTTGATAGGTAGAATTTATAGTAGGACGGTGATAGAATCGCATGTTGGAAAGAAGTATTTCGTTGAGGTTGCATCAAATAATAAGTCCCATTAACTTTCTTCATGTTGGGGGAAAGTTCTATACGTTATCTCTCTTTAACTTATAGGGGCCCTGTTTTGTTGAAGTTGTCTTCGTAGTAACTTTACTCAAGATATTGTTAATTAGTATAATACACAGGAACACTGTCTACTATTGGAGTGTCTAAGTATGTTGCTGCCTCCTTATGACTGTTGTTGGGTATGCATTTTTTAATCCTAATATAGGGGAAATCTGTATCAAGTAGGGCATTTCGTTACCCAATATTTTCCCTTTTTATTGTTATTTTGGCTCTGTTTAGATCTGTTGTTCCCCGGCAAGATTTTTACAAAATTAAGTCCATAATAGTATGGAAGGCTTTTGTATCATTGCTTTGAAGCATGAATATTAAAAAAATATATCATGATGAGTCAGTTATAACATGATTTTCTCAAACATTCAGGGTAAAAAATGAAAAGATTTTCCCAAAACATGATAATTTCATATCTTTGCCGTCTAAAAATAACCGTTATGAAAACGATGAAAAAAATAGCCTTGATCGTAGCGATCCTCTTGGGAGCTTTTGCTTCCACCGTTGCATGCAACATTACCTTTACCTTACAAAACGATCAAAACGAAACTGTCAATCCTGCGAAAGTAAAAGTGGGCGATACTTATACCTTAGTGGTGCATTTCAAACCTACCCACCGAGTTTGTCCGATTGACATTAAAAGTACCAAATTTAATTTGGACGGAATCAAAGTCATAAGTGCTACCGATTGGGCAAGCGACGGCGGTACTGGTTATATCAGAAAAGTAAAAATTAAAATTAGCGATAATAAAAAACCGGAATCATCTCTTACCGTGGTAAGGCTTTGCGATAACGGTGGGTGCTCGGCTCCTTTTATTGTGAAGAAATAACGTTTGTGTATAAAACCTTCTTGATGAACGCAAGAAGGTTCATCAACGAATGCAATCTATCTTGTTTCCCGAAGATTTATTGTTTATTGATTGAACCATGGAATATGGATCAGTCAATTTATGCCAAGTCTCGAACCGACCGATATCAACCTTCTTTGTCGTAGCAAGAGCGGGCATAAAGAGCGGCCCCATAGGCTCCCATTAACTCGGGAATATTGGAAACTCTTACTTCGCGTTGTGTCAGAAGTTCCAAACATCTTATAACCGATGGATTTTTGAAAGTTCCACCCTGCACAACAATCGTATTTCCAAGCTCGCTTACATTTTTTATTTTCAGTACTTTGTAGAGGCAATTCTTCACAACCGAATAGGACAGACCGGCTGCAATATCTTTAATTTCAGAACCTTCTCTTAATATTTGTTTGACTTTAGAATTCATAAATACGGTACATCGTGTTCCCAAGTCAGCGGGATGGCTTGAAGTACAGGCCAGCTTAGCAAAATCGGCTACCTGCATGCCCAGCATGCCAGCAAAACCTTCTATAAAGGAACCGCATCCCGAAGAACAAGCCTCGTTAATCTCAATTCTTTGAATCGATCCATTATCTACAAAAATTGCCTTCATATCTTGTCCCCCAATATCCAAAATAAAACTTACATTGGGTGATATATGATACGCTGCTATGTAGTGTGCCATAGTTTCCACAATACCGTGATGAAGATTGAAAGCCGTTTTTAGCAGATTTTCGCCATAACCGGTTACGGCACTGCTCATAAATCTGGCTGTTTTGCCCACTTTTTGCAATATATCATTAAAAAGTGATATTCCTTTACTGAAAGTTCCGATTGAATCGCCATGATTTTTGGCATAATAGTCATACACAATTTCATCTTGATAATTGGTAATCACAATTTTAGTAGTGGTAGAACCTGAATCAACTCCCAAAAAATAATCATCATCCTGCTGAGTTTCAATCGCTCTTTTGGGAATGGTTACTTTTACCTGATCACGGTTCCATATTTCAAATTCTTCTTCCGAGTTAAACAATGGCGCCAACGGCGAACCTTCGGAAGTTATTTTTTTATGTTTCAAGGCTTCTACTTTTTTGATCAGTTCTTCGAGGGTAAAAACAGCTTTATTATCGACAATAGAAAGTGCCGTTCCGTAAGCGGGTACCAATTCGGGATGATCGGTTGTCACAATGTCACTTTCGCTGATTTGAAGCATTTGCAGGAAAACCGATTTCAAATGAGTAAGATAGGCAAAAGGAGCACCGCAAAAGAAAAGTTTCGGCATCACATCATACCCGCGCGACAAAGAACTAATGGTTTGTAAGGCCACGGCATGGAAAATGGAACCTACAATGTCGTTTTTATGAACATTGCGTGACACCAGATTTTGAATATCCGTTTTGGAAAATACCCCGCAACGCGAAGCAATAGGATAAACCGTTTCGGCATGTTCGGCATAATGGTTCATCTCTTCTATTGGAATACCTAACAAAGTGGCCATTTGATCGATAAAAGCTCCTGTTCCGCCAGCACAACTTCCGTTCATCCGTATATCGGGTTGCTGGTTAGGGTTGAAAAAGATCATTTTGGCATCTTCTCCTCCAATGTCAATAAAAGTACGAACTTCTGGAAAGTGTTGCCGTACGTATTTAATAGATGATATAACTTCTTGGTTAAAAGGTAATTCAAGCCGTTCGGCAATTCCCATTCCAATAGAACCTGTCAACATTACGGATAACTTCTCATGAGGAAACTTTGTTTTAAGTTCTGTAAGAAGCTTATGAAATAAAGGTATAATAGAAGCTTGGTGGCGTTCATATTTCTGAAATAATAGTCGATCGTTACTATCTAACAGAACGGCTTTTATGCTGGTAGAACCTATATCAATACCGAGTTTCATGTAAAAAAAATTAGGATGGCAAAATTAGCAAAAAAAAACGAATCCCTGATCT
>JAVWBZ010000091.1:5308-6480 GCA_036649255.1 Bacteroidales bacterium | reverse complement strand
CCCTGCCACTAAATAAATTGCACTTTAAACAAAAGTTTTTTTTCGTAATCGTTTTATTATTTTCATTTTGCCCACTCAAAGCACAAAATGATTTTGATTGTGATACTCTATTATCACAGTTCGATGATTTTGAATTACGTCTCACGAAAATCAATTCTACAGATCCTGACTTGATTCCTCTTCATTTTTTCTTTATAAATGAAATTTATACGGAAATAGAACAGTATGGAACCGGATTCCTTTTTACACCAGAAGTGATTTACCAATTAAAAAATTGTACCACAATATCTTATCATGACATCGTTATTCAATACAATGACTTGGCTTACAAAGCTAAAAACTTACTTGTTAAGTTAACCGATTTAAAAGAAAAGGTAGATTATCTTTTTTATTTAAAGGCTCAAGAAGCACTGCTTTTTAATCATACGGAACAGGTTTATTATTATTTGGAAAGAACCTTACAATTCAATCAACATCAACCTGATGCTTTATTATTATTGGCAAAAATGTTATTTCAAGACGAAAAATACAAAGAATGTATTGAAATCATCCACGTTTTATACAATGAAGCAACAATTTTAGATAGGAAGCATGAAATGGGGATTTCCGATTTTACTATTTTATTGTATGATAAACTTTATAAAACGGGGGATTCATTGGTTAAAATTGAAAAATCGGCCGAAGCATTGGAAATGTTTATTCTATTGGAACAATTTTGTCGTAATATGCCCTCTAATTATTGTAACGACGATTATTATCACGGTATCATGCGCTCAAAAGAAGGGGTATATGATTCTTATATCACGATTGCCAAAGTGGCTCGCGAACGCGGCAATTATGATATAGAGCGTAAATTTTTAGAATATGCCGAGCAATACAAATTAGAAAATGAGCAAGATCTATTGCATGCTCCCCAATAATATTCTATGAAAATAGGGGTAATCAATAAAGTTTCCATTTGGACAACCGGTAAACAAGAGAAACACTCACAAAACAGCAAAACCATAGACACAACTCTACCTCAAATTAATAATAGAAGTTTCTTTACAATATTTGGTAGGACAGATAATTTTTCCAATAGAGTATAACCTGCATAGAAAATTTCCACCAACATTTAATTGCCAAAAACGAAATCATCGGAATTAAGATGATAATGTTTTTTTTTGCAACAC
>JAVWBZ010000091.1:0-5298 GCA_036649255.1 Bacteroidales bacterium | reverse complement strand
TTTAATTTAAAAAATTATTCTGAACAAACGTCAGCCCTCTGTTAGCTCAATATTTAACAACTTTTCTTATTCCCGCCATACCTTTATTGTTGTCATGAATGATAGTTTTTGAAATGCTCAATTGGCGAGCCTTTTGAAGCGTATGGTCATGGCTACAATTATATGTCAATCACTTTATCAACAATGTCAAAATATATTTCTGCGTAAATCGGGTCCACCATTTTTTCAGCATTCTAATCCGGCATTACCATAAATATCTTTTTCCCGTTTATTATAATTTTATCAATTATGGATATAGAACTGGCCTGAAAAAGTATGAACGACGGGCCCCGTAAGATAAATATCTGAATAGTGGTCGCCGTTCTTATGAAAACGAATGGTAAAATCACCTCCTTGCGTATGTACTGGAACCATATATATTCCATTCGGGAAGTGTTGATTTTGAGCCCAAACAATGGCCGCAGCTGTAACACCGGTTCCACAAGAAAGCGTTTCGTCTTCCACTCCACGTTCAAAAGTTCTCACACAAATTCCTCCTTCATAAGGCATGACAAAATTCACATTGGTTCCCTCTACAAAACGGGCATCGTATCTCAATTTTTTTCCCAACACACAAATATCTAAAGAATTGATTTCCTCAAAGAATGTTACAAAATGTGGTGAACCGGTATCCACAAAATAACCATCCCGATAGGGTTGTAACAAATTTACATCATTCATTTGAATGGTAATCAACCATTGTGATTCCCAATGTTCTAAAATGGTAGCAGCATGAAGGCCATCATATGTCTTAAAAGTAGATTTTAGTCCTATGATACCCAAAAAATCAGCAAAAGCCACTATACAGCGACTCCCGTTTCCACAAAGCGATGCCTCTTTCCCATCTGCATTAAAATAGCGCATGGAGAAATCATAATCAGAAGTTCCTTTTTCGAGCAAAATCAATCCATCCGCCCCCACCCCATATCTTCTGTGACAAAGAGTTGCGACCCTTTCAGTTGAAAAATCACCCAAAAAGAAACGATGATCTATCATAATAAAATCATTTCCAGCTCCGTGAAATTTGTGAAAAGAGAGGGTATTCATAAAAAAAGAATTAAAAACTAACAGATTGATTTTCAATTAATTTTTCAAATTCATCATTGTTGCTAATTTGATAAACTCGAGTATGATAAACCAGAAAATATTTTCCTTCGTAAAAAACAATCTCTACATTATCAATATCTAACCCTTTAACTTTCAATACACTACCTGTTCTTTGATAGGTAATTCTATTACGAATAGGGGTACTCCATTGCTGTATTTCAAAAGAAGTAATTTCATTGTCTTTAGGTGCAGCCTCTTTCAAGTTTTCATTTTTAAAAATCACTTTGACCATTTTTTGTTCCTCCATTTTATCAGAAGCTAATTTTTCCTCGGTCACAGCATCTTCAATCACAAAATCTGCCTCATCCATCGCAAAATCCTCTTCACCCATCCCCAACGTATCAATCAAAATAGAATCTGCTGCCATAATCGGATGACGATCCTCCTCGGCTTCTGGCTCCTGAGGAAGAACAATATTGACTACCGTATCTTTTTTCAAAGTATAAGGCTGATATATATGCTTAATTGTTTGCGATATCGGATTGACATCGTAGAAAAAAACTTTATTAAGAAAGCCGAAAAAGCTACAAATTATAAATCCTACTATAATTCCAATAGCAAAAAAGAGCCATTTTCGACTTTTATGTAGCTGATTTTTAGCAGATTGTTCGTTTTCCATTACCTATAAGAATTAAATAGCAAAAATAGTCTTTTCTATCAAAAAATAGTTTACTGTTGATAACTTTTATTAGCTAATTTTTTATTTTCAAAAGAATTACATAGATAAAACGTTATTTTGACAACAGGCAAAATCTATAAAAGAATTTCTTTATTTTTGCCTTCCATTAAATCTTTTTACCATGAATACGTTACCGCTTGTTGAAATAGATCCTTTGTTAAAACCATATAGTAAGATCTTGCAAAAACGGCAACAACAAGCAGTCCTTCGCGAGTTAGAATTTACAGATGGAAACTGTCTTTTAAAAGATACGGTAAATCATCATCTCTACTATGGCCTTCACAAGGGTGAAAACTGCTGGGTTTTCAGGGAGAAAGCCCCCAATGCCAAAAAATTGTTTCTTTACGGCGATTTTTCCTACTGGCAAATAAACGATCAATATGCACTCACTTCGATCGGTAACGGAGATTGGGAGATTAAACTCCCTTTGTCGTTTCTCAAACACAACATGCTCTACAAATTGTGGGTTGTATGGCAAGATGGGGCAGACGAGCGGTTACCTTCCTATGTAAACAGAGTCGTACAAGATGAAACGACAAAGATTTTTGCCGCACAGGTTTGGGATCCTGAAAAGCCTTACCAATGGAAATATCCGCAACCTACCAAACCTTCACATCCACTTATCTATGAGGCCCATGTGGGAATGTCCTCTGAAAAAGCCGAAATATCATCCTATTGGACATTTAAAGAAGAGCTCATTCCAAGAATTAAAAAGTTGGGATACAATACAATTCAACTGATGGCCATTCAAGAACATCCCTATTACGGCTCCTTCGGTTATCAGGTGGCCAATTTTTTCGCCCCCTCTTCCCGGTTTGGCACTCCCGACGAGCTGCGCGAGTTAATTGATACCGCTCATCACGAAGGCATGACGGTTCTTTTAGACCTCGTACATTCTCATTCGGTTTCCAACGATAAGGAAGGATTAAGTCATTTCGATGGAAACGATTATCTCTATTTTCATTCCGGAGAAAAAGGAGTGCATCCTATTTGGGATTCCCGGTGTTTTAATTACGGAAAAGAGGAAACCATTCTGTTTTTACTTTCCAATTTAAAATATTGGATGGAAGAATTTCGATTCGACGGTTTTCGTTTTGACGGAGTAACCAGCATGTGTTATTGGGATCATGGAATCGGCGTAGATTTTCTCGATTACAAACAATATTTTGACAACAATGTTGACGAAGATGCCATCACTTACCTTACTTTGGCCAACAAGTTAATCAAAGAAATCAATCCCCGTTCCATCAGCATTGCCGAAGATGTAAGCGGAATGCCCGGCATGGCCTTTCCGGTTGCAAAAGGTGGTATCGGGTTTGATTATCGAATGTCGATGGGAATTTCAGATTTTTGGACGACCCTCATCAAGAAACAGCCAGATGAGGCCTGGCGAGTAGGTGATCTCTATTTCCACATGACCGACAAACGGAAAGAAGAAGAAACTGTGAATTATGCGGAAAGTCACGACCAAGCCATGGTAGGTGACAAAACCATCATTTTTCAGCTGATAGACAAAGATATTTATTCATCCATGTCTCTTTTTACGCCCAACATCATAGCAGACAGAGGCGTTGCTTTACATAAAATGATTCGTTTGATTACCCTTTCATTATCAAGCGGAGGTTATTTAAACTTTATGGGCAACGAGTTCGGACACCCCGAATGGATTGATTTTCCCAGAGCCGGCAACCATTGGTCTTTTCAATACGCACGCCGTCAATGGAGTTTGGGAGATAATTCCTCTCTAAAATATCATGCACTCCAACTGTTCGACCAAGCAATGATTCATGCCATAGATCAATATAAAATATTGGATCATTCCCCCATCGCATTGATCCAGAATAATGAAGAACAACTACTTATATTTTACAGAAACCAAGCTCTTTTTATTTTTAACTTCAATCCCGCCACCTCTTTCACCGACTATGAAGTATATTGCCCCGAAGGTAGTTATAAAGTAATACTGAACACCGATTCAAACAGATTTGCCGGGTTCAACCGTATTGATGAAACAATGAGTTACAACACCTCTAATCGACAAAAAGTCAGCTATTTAAAGCTATACATTCCCAGTAGAAGTGCATTTATTTTACAAAAAGTATTATAAGCGTCATACCGTAAACAACGCTATCAAATATATCAAGGGGTGTCCTTACAATGAATATGAATTTATGGTAAGGTACGCCTCCGTTAACACTTAAATATAGTTCCTCCAAATGGGCCATGAAAGCCGTTTTTCCCGGTATAATAGTAATATATCTTGTTTATTATTATTTTTGGTGCCCATACATCTCTGAGCTGTATAGTTTTCTTTATTTTCCACTCTTCGTTCTTTCAATCAGCCTATTGTTTCGATTTAAATCTGCTAACGTCCCATCAGGAAAACCGTTGGTTTTTTATGCAAATCAAGAGTGGTTTTACGCCAACGCGATACAGATTGTGTTTTAATATATGATTCGGGAGTTGCAATATTGGAAGCCACACAAATACGAGTATCGGCATTGCATACTTGCAAGATAGAGTCCAAAATATGATTGTTTCGATAGGGCGTTTCGATAAAAATTTGAGTTTGACCTGTTTTCAATAATCTGGTTTCCAAATTTTTAAGATGAGCTTCTCGACGATCTCTTTCAACGGGAAGATATCCGTTAAACGCAAAATTTTGTCCATTAAGGCCGGATGCGATCAGGGCCAGCAGTATTGAATTGGGCCCTACCAAAGGAATGATCTCAATTTCCAACTGATGGGCTTTGGCCACCACAATATTCCCCGGATCAGCCACACAAGGGGTTCCTGCATCTGACAACAATCCCATATTTTTCCCATCCAAACAGTTTTGCAAATATTGGTTCATATCCGGTCCTTGCGTATGTTCGTTCAATAAAAAAAACTCCAAATCATCAATTGTTTTTTTTAATCCGAGTTTCTTTAAAAACCTGCGACTGGTGCGTAGATCTTCTACAATGTAAGCGTCTATAGTTTCTATGATTTCCGAATTATAAGTGGGGAAAATGGTTGCAAAATCGCATTCACCAAGAGGTGATGGGATTAAAAATAAGTGACCTTTATTCATCATTGGTTAATTTTCAATACGTTAATTTTTAATAATAGCTTTTATGGTCAAACCTATGATTCTAAAATATTCTTTCAGAGAAGGATTTTGAATAAATCGTAGATTCAGTTCAATTTTGGCAGGCATAATTTCTCGAATATAGGTCTCTTCTGGATTTTGGGAAGTCAACAACATTTCATTTTCATTAATATATTGTAAAGAGGCATAGTCGGTAATACCGGGACGAACCGACAACACTTTCCGTTGCTCTGCCGTATATATTTCCACATATTTTCGAACTTCTGGCCGTGGCCCCACCAAACTCATTTGTCCACCAATTACATTGAACAGTTGTGGTAATTCATCTAATTTATATTTTCTTAAAAAGGTGCCGATGTGCGTTACACGCGGATCTTTATTT
>JAVWBZ010000090.1:0-6656 GCA_036649255.1 Bacteroidales bacterium | reverse complement strand
AATTCTACCAAACGGAGTTCCCTATCGGATAAGATGGAAACGTCTCCGTCGAAGGCAGGATGAAGTAATATTTTCGTTTCACTGGCAATTTTAAGAGCGGAAGGCAAAGCTGCCGTCATGACTTCGCCTAATGTACAAAGATAATATTGTGAGATCCATTCCCATAATTGATATTGCGGGAATGAAATAATAGGTTTTTCGTCAATAATGTCAATGATATACTTGGTATTGATTTGTTGGGGAGCTTGTTCGTGAATTTTGACTACCAATCCCGAATAAAGTTTGCTTTTCCCAAAAGGAACCACTGCTCTTACTCCGAAACTTACTTTTTTATCAAAATCATGGGGGATTCTGTAGGTAAAAAGCCCGGGTAAAGGCAGTGGCAATAAAATGTCAACGAAATAGGTCGTACGATTTGTCACTTTATCCTATTAAACCGTTTTCATATAGGTGATTAAATCCAATACTTTGTTAGAATAACCTATTTCATTATCATACCATGCGATTAATTTAACAAAATTAGGGTTCAACATAATACCGGCATTGGCATCAAAAATGGAGGTCCTTTTATCGCCCAATAGGTCGGTAGATACGAGTGTTTCTTCCGTGTAACCGAGAATTCCTTTCAATTCGTTTTCGGATGCTTTTTTTACAGCGGCTTTGATTTCGTCGTAAGTAACGGCTTTTTCAAGTCTGCAAGTAAGATCTACTACGGAAACGTCAACGGTGGGAACACGAAAAGCCATACCGGTGAGTTTTCCTTTTAAAGAAGGTATTACTTTGGTTACGGCTTTAGCCGCACCGGTAGAAGAAGGAATGATATTTCCGAGAATCGATCTGCCACCTCTCCAATCTTTTGCAGAAGGCCCATCCACGGTCTTTTGTGTGGCAGTAGCAGCATGTACGGTGGTCATAAGACCTTCTACCATTCCGAAGTTATCATGAATTACTTTGGTAAGCGGGGCCAAACAGTTGGTGGTGCAAGAAGCATTCGAAACAACGGTTTCTCCATTGTATTCCTTGTTGTTAACTCCCATGACAAACATGGGACTGTCGTCTTTTGGAGGTGCGGTGATAACCACCCTCTTAGCACCAGCCTGAAGATGTTTTTCGGCTGATTCTTTGGTTAAAAACAAACCGGTTGATTCTACAGTATATTCGGCACCGACTTCATCCCATTTTAGATTGGTGGGATCTTTTTCAGCCGTTATTCTAATTACGTTTCCATCTACTACTAATTTGCCGTCAATGACTTCAATGTTGCTTTTACATTTTCCGTGAGCAGTGTCGTAACGAAGCATATAGGCCATATAATCAACATCCAATAAATCGTTTATCCCTACAATTTGGACATTATCTCTTTCAATAGAAGCACGGAAAACCAATCTTCCGATCCTTCCAAAACCATTAATTCCGATTTTAATTTTTTCCATAATTTCTTTTGATATTTAATAATGAATGTTTGCTATAAAATAATTTTACAAAAGTAATAAATATAACCATCTTGGAAATGAAAAGTTCAGGGAACTCGTATTAAAAAAGATCTTTCTCAAGAAATGAAAAATAGGTTTTTCTGTATGGTTGGCGGTGTGTTTTTAATCAAGTATTCTTTATTTTATTTAAGTACGTGAATAAATATTGCCATTCAATTCTCTCAATTTTGAATAAATAGCAGATTCAACTTTTATTTAATTATAGATGATAAAACAAAGGAAAGAAGGTTAATTTAAATTGGGATATAGACGAACCTAATAATAGGAATCATTTTTATATATATAATTGAATTGTTTTAGGTAAAATAATAATGGGATTGCAGTAAACAAATAGAGTTAAAAAACGTTTTTTCTTTCCAGAAAAATTATTGAAATAAAAAAAATGTAGTATATTTGCAAACTAAAATTTTAAAAACCAAATTTTAAGTATAACAGTATTAATTAAAAACAAGAAAAATGAAAAAAATTTACGTAACCATGGTGGCCCTTTTGGTAGCAAGCGTATGCTTTGCGCAAGAGTTTACACCTAGACCTGTACATGCTTATACTCCTAAGTACAAAGCATCGGCAACACCTGTTTTACAAAAACAAGCCAGAACGGCTGAAGAAACATGGGTTTTATATCCTCAAGTTGTATCAGATTTTTGGGGTGGATCACCTGAACGTGATGGTTATCCTCTTCAAATAGACTCTAATGGACTTAATCACCCTACAACTGGTGCTCCTTGGCATCCCAATTTTCACTCATGGTCTCAGGTATATGATTTTAATAACGAAATTTATGACGAAGTAGCGGGAGAAGGTGGAATTTCTTTTACTAATACCGCTTCTTTACGGATTGACTCTATCTCTGTATTGAAAGGTTATTTCCGTAACAATATTAATGTTAATTTAGTGGATACTTTTATTTTAGGTATTTTAACTGATATTCCGGAAGATTCTTTAATGCAGTTAGTTGTATCAGCAAATGAAACTCCTCTTATTAAATTTTATGCCATAGATTATGATGCTGCTACCGGTGTTCAAAAAAATGCCGTTATTTTTAAATATCCTTTGACGGCAGCTCATGAAAACGTGGTTGATGAACAGGGATTCTTTACTCCTGATTATATTGATATGGGGATCAATTTGAATAATATTACCTCTAAAGTATGGAGCATTGCTTATACATTCAAAAGAGGTTATCCGGTTGATGTAAATGCTGATTTGGATACGATGAGTACTTTCACTGCTTTTACACTTACAGATCCACGTGCTGGTTATTATCCATGGACTACTGCGGGCGAACTTATTATTTTTGAAGATCATTTATATAATTATAATCAAGGTGGTTTGGTTATGACCGACCAAGCTTATAATCTTGGTTCTCCTAGTGATTGGGATTATGGTATTTATTACCCAACAGCTTTATTACCATTTGAAATGGTTTATCCTTTTATGATGGTGAAAATTGCTTGTGACGATTGTGCTTATGTAGGTGGTGGTGTAGGTATCCAAGAAGTGGAAGCTAAAAAACTTACTGTTCGTCCAAATCCGGCTTCTGATAATTTTGTAGTTGAATTGGCAGGCGAAGGTACAGCTCAAATTGAACTTTATAACTTACTTGGTCAAAACGTATATAACGAAAGTGTAAATCAAACAAGTGCAACAATTAGCGTAAACGGCTTGAAAAGCGGTATTTATATGCTAAAAGTGGTTCAAAATAATAAAGTTTATACCTCTAAAGTAGTGGTTAAATAAAACGTATTACTTCTATAAAAAAAACGGCTAATATAAAGTTAGCCGTTTTTTTTTGTGCCTTTTTGATTCATTATAGCTTTATTCGTTGGTTTCGTCAATTTCTTCTCTTAGATTATCCATAATGAAAGTTTGCCGTTCAGGGGTATTCATGCCCATGTAATATTCTAATATACTGTGAATGTCGGTACTCTTTTGTAATACAACGGGTTCTAAACGGATTGTTTTTCCTATAAAGTTTTTAAATTCTCCGGGTGAAATTTCTCCCAATCCTTTGAAACGGGTAATTTCGGGTTTTCCCCCCAACTCTTTCATGGCATTCATTTTCTCTTCGGACGAGTAGCAATAGAAGGTTTTTTGCTTGTTTCGTACACGGAACAAAGGTGTTTGTAAGATATAAATATGACCGGCTTTTACTACGTCTGGAAAGAATTTTAAGAAGAAAGTGAGTAGCAATAATCTGATATGCATTCCGTCTACATCGGCATCGGTAGCAATGACAATATTATTATAACGAAGTCCGTCAATGCCGTCTTCTAAATTTAAAGCTGCTTGTAAAAGACTGAATTCTTCGTTTTCGTATAAAACACGCTTATTGTTTTTGAAAGTATTCAAAGGCTTTCCTTTTAAACTGAAAACCGCTTGCGTATTGGCATCTCTCGACATGGTGATGGAACCAGATGCCGAATCACCTTCGGTTATAAAAATAGTAGTTTCCAATCCGCGTGAATCATTGGTGTTAAAATGGAATCTACAATCACGTAATTTACTGTTGTGAAGACTTACCTTCTTTTGTGTTTCCTTTGATTTTTTCTTGATACTGGCAATTTCGGTCCGCTCTTTTTCCGATTCCTGAATTTTTTTAAGAATGATATCTGCTACATCCGGATGAATGTGGAGATATTTATCTAATAGTTTGGATACAATATCGTTGACATAATTACGAATGGTTTGTCCTCCAGGTGACATATAGGTAGAACCTAATTTGGTTTTGGTTTGGGATTCAAAAATAGGCTCTTTTACTTTGATGGACATTGCTGCTACAATTGAATTTCTGACATCATTGGGATCGAAATCTTTTTTAAAGAAATCGCGAATCGTTTTCACAATGGCCTCTCTGAAAGCCTGTTGATGCGTCCCCCCTTGTGTTGTATTCTGACTGTTTACAAAGGAATAATATTCTTCTCCATATTTGCGTCCCGTATGTACCAACGCAAATTCGAAGTTGTCTTCTTTCAGGTATATGGGAGAATAGAGAGTATCCCCGCTGATATTATTATCTAAAAGATCTAATAAACCATTTCTGGATGTAAATTTTTTACCGTTTAAAATGAGCGTCAGTCCACGATTAAGATAAGCATAGTTCCACACCATTTTTTCAATGTAATCGGTGTACCAATGATAATTTTCAAAGATAGTCTGATCAGGAATGAATGAAATAAGGGTTCCATTACTTTCGGTAGTCGATTCGATTTTGGATTCCGATGTTTTTTGTCCGCATGAAAATTCTGCCACTTTTTGTTGTCCGTCGCGAAAACAGGTTACTTTAAAATAGGTGGAAAGCGCGTTTACTGCTTTTACCCCCACTCCATTCATTCCAATAGAATTATCAAAAGCATCTCCTTCTTTAAATTTAGCCCCGGTGTTCATTTTCGATACACAATCAACCATACTTTTTAACGGAATGCCACGACCATAATCTCTAATTGTAACTCTGTTTTCTTTAATGGTAATTTCTATGGCACGACCATGTCCTTCCATAAACTCATCAATAGAGTTATCAATTACTTCTTTTAATAAAACATAGATTCCATCATCATGAGCAGATCCGTCACCCAATTTTCCAATATACATTCCCGGTCGGGTCCTGATATGTTCGTCCCATGATAAGGTTTTGATACTTTCGTCTTGATAATCGGCCATAATGAATGATGATAAGGTTTATTAAAGCGCAATGAGTTAACGGATAAATAGCGTTTAGGATAATTTCGTTATTGCTATATCAATGGAAATTCCGTCGCTGATTTCAAACTGAGTTTTACCGGTGCCTATTACAGCGGGTACAATCGTAAATTCGGTACATAATGTTTCGGCTTTGATATAGTTTTCATAATTTTGAAAGGCAGTATCAAATTCGGAATTACTTTGAATCTCAATGGTGATATGATCCATTACATCCAATTGAGAATCTTTCCGATAGTTTTGAATTCTATTGATCAATTCTCTTACATACCCTTCTTGTTTCAACTCTTCCGTGATGGTGATGTCTAATGCTACCGTTAAAACTCCCTGATTGGTTACTACCCAACCGGGAATATCTTCGGCCACAATTTCCACATCGGTTACTAAAATTTCGGCTTCTTCTCCATTAATATTTAGTAGAATTTTTCCTTCTTTTTCCAACTGAGAAATCTCATGTTGTGAGAAAGCACTCACTTGAGCTGCAATCCCTTTCATGATTTTACCATATTTTGGTCCCAATTTTTTAAAATCAGGTTTGATGCGTTTTATTAAAATACCTTCATTATTTTCCACAAATAGAATGTCTTTTACATTTACTTCATGTAAAATAAGTTCTTTCACTTTTTCAATCTGATCTTTAAAATTTGTAGTTTCCAATACCGGAATCATAATTTTTCCCAAAGGTTGCCGTACTCTGATATTTGATTTTTTCCTTAAAGACAATACCATGGAGCAAATTTGTTGAGCCATTTGCATCCTTTCTTCCAACCCTTTGTCTATTAGCTCTATCTGAACTTTTGGGAAATCGGAAAGATGGATTGATTCTACTTTTTCTTTTTGGGTTACCTGATTCAAATCCAGAAATAGCTTGTCCATAAAGAATGGGGCAATGGGGGAAGACAATTTGGCGATGGTTTCCATACACGTATAGAGTGTTTGGTAAGCGGAGATTTTATCTTCGCTGTACTCACCTTTCCAAAAACGGCGACGGCATAAGCGCACGTACCAATTACTCAAATATTCGTCCACAAATTGCTGTATATCGCGTCCTACCTTGGTAGGTTCAAAATCTTTGTAGTTGATATCACAGTTTTTAACCAGTGTATTAAGTTCCGATAAAATCCAACGGTCAATTTCAGGACGTTTGTCGTTGGGAATTTCGGCTTCTTTATATTCGAATCCGTCAATGTTGGCATAAAGTGCGAAAAAGTTGTAAGTGTTGTATAAGGTTCCGAAAAACTTACGTTGTACTTCTATAATACCCTCTTCGTCAAATTTAAGATTGTCCCAAGGCTGAGCATTGGTAATCATGTACCAGCGGGTTGCATCTGCGCCATATTTTTCAATGGTGTCAAATGGATCTACTCCATTGCCCAAGCGTTTCGACATTTTATTTCCATTTTTGTCTAATACCAAGCCGTTGGATACAACAGATTTATAAGCCACAGAGTCAAACAACATGGT
>JAVWBZ010000089.1:0-6724 GCA_036649255.1 Bacteroidales bacterium | reverse complement strand
AACGCAAATCTTGTTTTTTGGTATAAGTAATGGTCTTTGATTCAGGGCTATTTTCGCCCACCTGTTCGGTAAGATAATGAGCAATCATGGCATCGTAAGCGGCTGTATGACGAAATACTTTGGCCGCTAATTTCGAACGGGTTTCCAAGGTGGTGTCCCCGTTTTCTTTTATCTCTTTTAAAACGATATCATAATCGGCTGCGTCGCATAACACGGTTACAAATTGATGATTTTTGGCTGCACTTCTTAACATACTGGGGCCCCCAATGTCGATATTTTCGATTGCATCGGCAAAGGTAACTCCTTCTTTTTCTATAGTCTGTTTAAAAGGATATAAATTTACCACGACCATGTCAATGTATTGAATGTCATTCTTTTTCATCTCTTCTTGATGCGTGGTATTGTCTCTGACAGACAAAAGTCCCCCGTGAACTTTAGGATGTAAGGTCTTAACACGGCCATCCATAATTTCCGGAAATCCTGTTATTTCGCTGATTCCCATTACAGGCAACCCGGCATCTTCCAATAATTTTTTGGTTCCGCCAGTGGAAATAATTTCAAATTGTTGTTCGATTAAAGTCTTTACAAAAGGAATTAAGTTTGTTTTATCACTTACACTGATTAAAGCTCGTTTCATAATTGATTGATGATTTATAGTTCGTCGTTATTTTAGTACCCAATAATTGATTCCCAGCGTTTTCCCATGAGTATTGGCTTCCGCTTCACTGTTAAAAATGCCGGCACAGATGCGAATATTTCGCACATGATCTTGTTGAAGCAACTGAGGATTATATTTTTGCATTTTTCTTTCTTGGATATGTTTAATTGCTTGTTGATGATTGGGAAAACTTCCGATAATGACATAAAATTTACCTTCTTCAAATTTAATTTGTTGAATATCATTAATTTGATTGGCTGTTTCTTGTTGATTACTTTGTTCCACGGAAGAGGTAATGGGAGCGGCGTTGGAAGCCGGTGTTTCAATAACTTCCTCTTCTATAGGAATTTCTTTTTCATAGATATTGAGATCTTCTTCGCCTAAATGTAAATTGTCGAGGTGTTTAATTTGATTGTTTTTCAGTTGATAATCTTGGTAATATTGGATGAAATTATCCTTGAACAACAAGACCAAACTGATCAAAGAGATCAGAATAACCAGAATGAAGAATAAATTGTCGCTGAATTTAGTTTTATTTTCCTCTTTTTTATTGAATGCAGGTTCGGTAGTTTCAAATGGAAAATTAGAAGAATCCGTTGTATAGGAGTTCTTTTCTTCCGATATTTCCATTACAGGTTCTTGAGGAATAGGGTAGAATGGAATATCGGTTGTTCTATTCTCTTTATTATCAATAGGCTGTTCAAATTCTTCTGTTTTATTTTCGGTTATATCAATTACGACATGGGGAATTTCCGTAATGGGTTCCGGTTTTTCAAAGATTGGTTCCTTTTTTATCTCTTCGTTGAGTTGGGATTGGATGTCAATATTTACCATTCCTTCAAATTCTCTGTTTAAATCTAAAACAGGGTCGCATTCGAAAAAAATTGTTCCATTGCTGTTTTTAGAAAAAACGCCAAAATTTTCAAAATGAATACTTTTATTATTTTCAATAGCCGTTTTTAAATCACTTACCCAGGTTCCTATACTTTCGTCCGCGTCCATGATTCGAATTTGGGCATTTTGTGAAACAAAAAGGGTGAAGGCAAAACCGTTTCCGTCGTAATCGGGATCCAATTCAATCTTATTTTGAGGAGGTTCAATAAAGTTCTGGGTGATTTTAGCGGAGACAAATATTTTTTTAAATAATCCGAGCTCATTGACAAAAACGGAATCCTCTTTTTTCAGAACTTCAATAATGTATTTTACTATCATGTTTTCTGGTTTTTAATGCGGAAAGATTGTTTTTTTAACACAAATAAAAACTATGTGGCAAAAATACCGTTTTTTTCAATACAAATAGTCTACTTTTTTGTTAGAAAAATTGTATTTTTGCCCTCCAACAATTTTAAATGGTTGTTGTTCCTATTCAATAATTTAAAATAGTACATCGCATGACGGAAAATGTAAAATGTCTTATAATTGGTTCGGGGCCTGCCGGATATACCGCCGGTATTTATACTTCGCGGGCTGATTTGAAACCTGTATTGATTGAAGGAATTCAACCGGGAGGGCAACTTACCATTACCTCGGAAGTGGAGAATTTTCCGGGATATCCCAAAGGAGAATCAGGTTCTGGTATCATGGAAGATATTAGACAGCAAGCTATTTACACGGGAACCGATATTCGTGGCGGTATGGTAACCAAAGTTGATTTTTCTCAACGCCCTTTTATTTGTATGATAGATGATGAGAAAGAAATAGCAGCGGAAACGGTGATTGTGTCAACAGGAGCTACGGCCCGTTGGTTGGGATTGGAAAATGAAAAAAAATATAGAGGCTTCGGAGTATCGGCTTGTGCTACTTGCGACGGCGCTTTTTTTAAGGGAAAAGTGGTGGCGGTAATTGGCGGTGGCGATACCGCTCTTGAAGAAGCTCTCTATTTGGCCAAGTTATGTAATAAAGTATATTTAGTGCATCGTCGTGATGAATTTAGAGCCTCGGCGGCCATGCAAAAAAGAATATTTGAAACAACCAATATTGAGGTGGTTTGGAACAGTGTTCCGCAAGATATTTTGGGTGAACAGCAAGGTTTTATTCGTAAGGTTACAGGCTTGTTGGTGGTGAACAAAATAGACGGATTGGAAAGAACCATCGAAGTGGACGGAATTTTTATTGCCATTGGGGTTTCTCCTGTTACGGAATTATTTCAAGGACAATTGGATATGGATGAACAAGGTTATATTATCACGCAACCGGGAACTCCTTTTACGAGTGTACCGGGAGTTTTTGCCGCAGGAGATGTACAGGATACGCGTTATCGTCAAGCTATTACCGCCGCGGCATCGGGATGTATGGCAGGAATTGAGGCAGCACACTTCTTGAACGAAAATTAAAAAAGAGATCATGTCAAAAGATATTATTAATGATATTACCGCTAATGAGTATAAATATGGATTTGTCTCAGATATAGAGGTAGAAGAATTTCCCAAAGGACTTAATGAAGATATTGTCAGGCGTATTTCGCGACGCAAGAATGAACCAGACTGGTTACTTGAATTTCGTTTGAAAGCTTTTGCCAAATGGAAAACCATGGAGGAACCTACTTGGGGACACCTTTCCTTTCAAAGACCTAATTACCAAGATATTATTTATCTGGCCATCCCTAAAAAGAAAAAAGAATTAACCAGTATGGATGAAATAGATCCTGAATTGGTGGATACTTTTAATAGATTGGGAATTTCATTATCAGAACAAAAACATTTGGCTGGCGTGGCCATAGATGCGGTGATAGATTCTGTTTCTGTGAAGACTACTTTTTCGGAAACATTGGAAAAACAAGGTATCATTTTTTGTTCTTTTGGCGAAGCCGTGAATAAATATCCTGATTTGGTAAAACAATATTTGGGATCGGTCGTGCCTATTGGAGATAATTTTTATGCAGCTCTCAATTCAGCTGTTTTCAGTGAAGGGTCCTTCTGTTATATTCCCAAAGGAGTACGGTGTCCGATAGAACTGTCCACTTATTTTCGTATCAATGCAGCCAATACAGGACAATTTGAACGTACTTTGCTAATTGCTGACGAAGGTGCGTATGTGAGCTATATGGAAGGATGTACAGCGCCGCAAAGAGATGAAAACCAGTTGCATGCAGCTGTAGTTGAGTTGGTTGCAATGAAAGATGCGGAAATTAAATACTCAACGGTTCAGAATTGGTATCCCGGTGATCAAGACGGAAATGGTGGAATTTATAATCTGGTTACCAAAAGAGGACTTTGTAAAGGAGATCATGCTAAAATATCATGGACACAGGTGGAAACAGGTTCGGCTGTTACTTGGAAATACCCAAGTTGTGTACTGAAAGGAAATTATTCTGTAGGAGAATTTTATTCGGTTGCAGTAACCAATCATTACCAGCAGGCTGATACGGGTACGAAAATGATTCATTTAGGCAAAAATACCAGAAGTTTGATCGTTTCTAAGGGAATTTCCGCCGGAAAAAGTCAAAATAGTTACCGCGGATTGGTAAAAGTAACCAGAGAAGCTGAAAATGCCAGAAACTTTTCACAGTGCGACTCTCTTTTAATGGGAGATCAATGCGGAGCTCATACATGGCCTTATATAGAATGCAATAATAAATCTTCCGTATTGGAGCATGAAGCTACCACTTCTAAAATTTCGGATGATCAGTTGTTTTATTGTCAACAACGAGGCATTGATAAAGAAAGTGCCATCAGTCTTATTGTGAACGGATATGCCAAAGAAGTTTTGAGTAAATTACCGATGGAATTTGCAGTTGAAGCTCAAAAATTATTGAGCATCAGTTTAGAAGGGAGTATAGGGTAGTAGATAAAACCCTTTTTGGATTATCTCGTAACAAATGATGCAAATCAAGTAAAAAACGTGATGATGGCATGGTTTGGAAGTATAAATTCTACGATGGTGCAATAGCCAATAAAACAAGCATAGGCTGTAAAAAGCAATGCCCATATAAAAGCCGGAATGTGAGTAAATCGTTGTAGGTTGGTGGCGTCGCCAGCGTCATCGGATTGTTTGATTGAAAAATATAATAATACGAAGGTTGAACTGATTGATTCTACTAAAATCATGGTGGCGTAGAAGAGTGCCGCTATTTTTAAGTATGAAGGATAATAATAGATCAGAAAGAGATTAATTCCACAGAAAATCAAAACCCAAAAAAATCCGTACCAGTTTCTGATCCAGAAAATGAGCATGATGAAAAATAAAATGGAAAGCCCTATTACTAAGCCTAGTTCGTACTCATATTTTAATAGATAAAAACAGAAATAAGCAATGGAGCTGGCCATGGAATATCCTGCTAAAGCAATCAGAATATTACTCCATTTTGATTTTGATTGCGTGACGGTACTTCCAGCACTGTCGCTAAAAATTTCAATTTTGTGTACTTTCCCTTCTAAAATAAGGGTAAAAAAAGCATGCCCAAATTCATGAATTACCGTATTGATAATATTGAAAAATTTTCCGATTATCGGTATTTTGGGTAAAATAAAAGCAATGACTATAAAAATGTAAAATAATGGAATATTGAATAAGGTTAACTCCTTCATTAGATATAATTGGTGTTTCAAATTGCAAAAATAATCTATTTTTAATAGCTGCGCGCGCTTGATACAAAAAACTAACGAAACTTGGAAGACTCTTTAATTACTTTTTTAAAAGTGTTTTTTTTTACGAAAAAAAATGTACTTTTGCACACCGAAAAAAATACTTATTTATAAGTTTTGTATATATAATCCCGCAAGAGAAAAACAGATGATCAAATCTAAATATATAATCAAATCCAAACAATAAATAATTAAATACCATTCAGTTATGACAATGCAAGAAAAAATTAACGAGCTTTTAGAATTGAGAGTAAAAGCACGTTTGGGTGGTGGTGAGAAGAGAATTGAAAAGCAACATCAACAAGGAAAGTTTACAGCAAGAGAACGCATCTTGATGTTTCTTGATGAAGGAAGTTTTGAAGAATTCGATATGTTTGTAACACACCGCTGTACAAATTTTGGTTTAGAAAAAGAAAAATATTTATCGGACGGTGTTGTGACCGGTTACGGTACAGTTGAAGGAAGATTGGTTTACGTTTTTTCACAAGATTTTACAGTTTTTGGCGGTTCCTTGTCTGAAACTGTTGCCAAAAAAATATGTAAAGTAATGGACCAAGCGATGAAAGTGGGTGCTCCAGTGATTGGTTTTAATGATTCGGGTGGAGCTCGTATCCAGGAAGGTGTTAACAGTTTATCAGGCTATGGTGAAATTTTCCAAAGAAATATCATGGCTTCAGGCGTAATACCTCAGATTTCGGTTATTTTCGGACCTTGTGCTGGAGGAGCTGTTTATTCACCGGCTTTGACCGATTTTATCATGATGGCAAAAAATACAAGTTACATGTTTGTAACTGGGCCTAAAGTGGTAAAAACAGTTACCAATGAAGATATTACCGTAGAAGATTTGGGTGGTGCTTCTATTCACTCTTCCAAATCGGGCGTAGCTCATTTTGCAGTGGACAACGAAGAAGAAGGGATTGCCATGCTTCGCCACTTGTTAAGTTACCTTCCTTCCAACAATATGGAAGAAGCTCCTTATGTTCCGTGTGAGGATCCTATCAATCGTTTGGATGATGCTTTGAATCAAATTATTCCTGATAACCCGAATAAGCCTTATGATATAAAAGATGTCATTTTAAGCATTGTTGATAATAGTCAATTTTTAGAAGTACAACCCAACTATGCTCCTAATATCATTATTGGTTTTGCTCGTTTCAACGGGATGTCTGTGGGGATAGTTGCCAATCAGCCCAAATATTTGGCAGGTTGCTTGGATATCAATGCTTCCAGAAAAGGAGCTCGGTTTATTCGTTTTTGCGATGCTTTCAACATCCCATTGGTGACCTTGGAAGACGTTCCCGGATTCTTGCCCGGTTCAGGTCAGGAATATGGCGGTATTATTCTTCATGGAGCTAAATTATTATATGCTTATGGCGAAGCAACCGTGCCCAAAGTAACGGTAATTCTTCGTAAAGCTTATGGTGGTGCCTATATCGTAATGAGTTCTAAACACTTGCGTGGTGATATTAATTACGCTTGGCCT
>JAVWBZ010000088.1:0-6740 GCA_036649255.1 Bacteroidales bacterium | reverse complement strand
CAGCTCCACCACAAATTATTGGCCAACAATTCCAATTTTTTTAAACTTTCGGGCAGGTTTGATTTCACAGAAATGCGACGCCATTTAGGTTCCGGTTTTTTTATTTTATCCACCAGCAAACCTATTTTGGAAGTTTTATTTTGGTACTGGTCAATACGTCTTACACTTTTTTGAATGGCTTTATCATAAGCCTCCAAATAATGAACATACAAGTTTTTCCATAAGGCATGTTGTGCTATTTCAATGGCAAATGTATCGTGTTCTTCTTTCCTTGTTCTGTCGCAAGTAGTATAATAATAAATGGCATGCGCTATTTCGGTGGAAACCTCATCGTTATTATCATCCCTACGTTCAATCACCCATACACTTTTTTGGTCTCCAAATTTTTCTTTGGCCCAAATACCAAAACCAGCCAAGGAGGTTGTAATAGTGGGAATACCAAATGCCACACTTTCAAGAGGTGTATATCCCCACGGTTCGTAATAAGAGGGAAATGCCGAAAGGTCAAAGCCAATCAATAAATCATAATAATCCATATTAAAAATTCCATCTTCTCCATTCAGGTACACTGGTACAAAGATCACTTTAATTTTACATTCCGGAGCATTGTTCAACTCATAATGGTTTAAACTTTGAATGATAGGATCCTGATCCGGATCATACAAAGGATGGGTTGTATAGTCGTGTGTAATGGGATTGGAAGAGATGGGGTCTTGCATCTTTTTAATTAAGTCCATTCGATTTCCACTGGTTCCAGCCGGCACCATGATAAAAGCCACCACTTCTCTATCAAGGCTGGGGTTTTTAGAAAGGCGGGCAAGTGCCTCAATAAAGAGATCTATCCCTTTGTTTCTGAATTCATATCTACCACTATTAACCAATAACAAAGCATTATCTGGAATTTCCTGTTGAATTAAAGAAGAGGCCACATGCAATAATTTTTTACGGGCAGCCATCCGTTTTTCTTGATATTCGTCTTCCTTAGGCACAAAGTTATTCTCAAAACCATTGATGGTCACACAATCCACTTCTTGGTTGAAAAAAGCTTCACACTCCTGATTGGTAATATCACTCACTGTAGTAAAAGCATCCGACATTTTGGCAGATAGATGTTCCAAAGAAAATTTTGACTGAACCCCAAATTTGGCAGCTGCTTCCTGTGGATGATATTGTTCAAGATTATCATACAAAGGTAACCCGTTACCCGCAATACATCGTCCCAAAACTGTGGCATGAGTGGTAAAAACTGTCGCAATTTGAGGAGTTACCGATTCCAAATGTAAAATACCCGTACCGGTCATCCATTCATGAAAATGGGCAATAATCTTATCCATCGAAGTACAATGGAACTGATAAAAACTCTCGATTACCTTTCCCGCAGCATAACCAAACAGGGCAGGTTCTATGTAATCCCACTGGCCAGAAATGGAATCCAATTTGTATTTCAACCAAAATTGGGTCAATATGTCATTTTTCTTTTCATAGAATGGCGTAAAATCGACCAAAATTACGATCGGGTTACCACTCACCTTCCAACGTCCTATCCTGATTCTCAATCCCTCGTTGTGGGCAATCTCTTTCCAATTTCTAAAAAGCGTACTATCCTCCACAAAATCGCCATGCGCATTGTTCTCCTTCGAGAGATCAGGCCCTATGCAAATGTAATTGTTTTTATATTGCTCTACCACTGTGAATGCTTTCGTAGATAACACCGTATAAATGCCCCCTACTTTATTGCATATTTCCCAGCTGGTTTCAAAGATATAGTCTGCCTTATTCATAATAATAGGTATGATGATTTAAAATGGGCACAAAGATAACACTTTTTTAATTCGACCAACTGAGTGAAATCCATGTTAAAACGACAGAGTTAGAACAAGTAATAATCTTAAAATCAAATAATTAAAAACAAATCAAATACACATGAGAAAACATTTTGAACCTTTAAAAATAGGTACAAGAGAAAAATAGGAGATAAAAAATTCCATATCTTTGCCGCAAAATATAAAATATGGAGACACCCGCCAACAAAATCAAGTATCTCACCAATGAAATCAATCGTCACAACTACCTTTACTACATGTTGGATGAACCCACTATCAGCGATTATGATTTTGACATTTTATTACAACAACTCATCAAGTTGGAAAAGGAACATCCCGAACTCATACAACCCGACAGCCCCACACAACGGGTGGGAGGTACCATCACCAAACAATTTGCCACGGTACGGCATCTCTATCCTATGCTTTCTTTAGGGAACACCTATTCGGAAGAGGAAGTTATCGATTTTGACCATCGAATACGTTTACTTGTTCAATATGAAATAGAATATGTATGTGAATTAAAATACGATGGTGTGGCCATCAGTCTTATTTATGAAAACGGCTTGCTGGTGCGTGCCGTCACAAGAGGTGATGGTATTCAGGGAGATGATGTAACCCCCAACATCAAAACCATCAAATCTATTCCTTTAAAATTACAAGGTGATTATCCTCCTTTTTTTGAGATTCGGGGAGAAGTCATTCTGCCTCATCATCAATTTAACCTTCTGAACAGCGAACGGGAAGAGATTGGAGAGCAACCTTTTGCCAATCCGAGAAATGCCGCCTCCGGAAGTTTGAAGTTGCAGGAATCGGCAGAAGTGGCCAAACGCGGTCTTGATTGCCAACTTTATTACGTATTAGGTGAAAATCTACCCGGAGAAACTCATTACGAGAGGATCAGTAAATTAAAAAGCTGGGGGTTTAAAGTACCGGAAATTATACAAAAAGCACCCAATATCGCCACAGTCATTGATTTTATACACACTTGGAATGAAAAACGAAAAATATTGCCGTTCGACATCGACGGCATCGTCATCAAAGTAAATTCGTACGCACAGCAATTACAAATTGGTTCTACAGCCAAAAGTCCACGATGGGCAATTGCTTACAAATTCAAGACAGAAAGAGTGTCAACTCAACTTCTCAGTGTCGATTTTCAGGTAGGGCGTACAGGTATTGTAACTCCTGTGGCCAACTTACAACCGGTTCCTCTGGGCGGCACTATCGTTAAACGTGCTTCTCTGCATAACAAAGACATTATCAATACATTCGATATTCATGATCAAGATTATCTTTTCGTAGAAAAAGGCGGTGAAATTATTCCTAAAATAGTAGGAGTTGATCTTGACAAGAGAAACAAAAAAACAGAAAAAATAACGTTTATAGATCGTTGTCCTGAATGTGGAACCCCTTTAATGCAAAATGAAAGCGAGGCCGGCATTTTTTGCCCCAACGAACTACACTGCCCACCACAAATCAAAGGGAAATTAGAACATTTTATTTCCCGCAAAGCCATGAATATTGATTCTTTGGGAGAAGGAAAAATAGAAATGCTATACAACAACAAGTTAGTAAAAAACATTTCAGACCTGTACCAGCTAACTTATGATCAACTGCTTGGATTGGAGAAAAAAATGCCGGGAGAAGAAGGAAAAGCCGATAGAATGACCAGTTTAAGGGAAAAAAGTGTTGAAAATATTTTAACTGGTTTAAATGAATCAAAAAAGATCCCTTTTGAAAGGGTATTATTTGCGATTGGAATTAGATATGTGGGAGAAACAACAGCCAAAAAACTGGCTCGTTATTTTAAAAATATTGATGCGCTTTCATCAGCTTCTAAAGAAGAGTTGATGGAAGTAGACGATGTAGGAGAACGAGTAGCCGAAAGTATAAAACAATATTTTAACCAAGCTGAAAATTTGGAAATCCTGATACAATTGCGTCAGGCTGGATTGCAATTCGAAATCAAACATGAATCCTCCTTTTTGTTATCCGACAAATTAGCAGGAAAAAGTATTGTGGTAAGTGGCATTTTTTCCATTCCTCGCGACGAGATCAAACAAATTATTGAACAACACGGAGGGAAAAATGTCTCTTCGATTTCCAAAAACACCCATTTTGTGGTAGCCGGTGATAATATGGGACCAGAAAAGCGCAAAAAAGCAGAGAAATTAGGAATTTCTATTCTTTCTGAAGAACAATTTTTATCTCAACTGTCTATATAAATCCATATACGTTTCGTATTCCTTTTTCTTTCCTCTCTCTTTATAGCTATCGGCAAATTTCTTATAAAGTTTTCTGTATGCGGCACGATCATTCAACCCCTGAGCTTTATAAATTTCGATAAGTTGCTGTGTTGCTTGTTCATCAAATTGGTCTATATCAATTAACCTGAGCAATATTTTCTCGGCATTTTTTACATCATACTGGCGCAAATAGATGTTGCACATCAGGTGGTAAGCAGCTCTGAATTTAAAGTTGTTTTTAATAATTAACTTACATGTTGTAATCGCTTCATCATATTGTTGTTTTCCCATATAGTAATGGGCTAAAAAATAATTAGCCGTTTCATTGACAGGTAAAAACGACAGCATTTGATCAATATACAGTTTAGCGCTGTCTGGGCGATTAAGTTGGAAATAGAGTTCCGATAAATTAGCCAAAGCCGATTCGTTATAGGGATCAAGTTGAATCGCTTTGTGCAGATAATAGAGGGCTGTATCGGCTTTCCCTTGAGCTTTGTATTGATTTCCAAGCATATCAGATTTATCGGTACGTTTTAAAATCAAACAAATCGGTTTCCCGTCCACTTCGATGGTATGCACCGTATTTTTGGGAGGGAAAACGTTCCTGTTTTTAATTTGATCAGGGGCAATTCCAGTAACAGTAAAAATGGCATAATCCCAGTCATTATTTCCACGTTCATACCAGCGAGAAAAACTGACTTCAAAATCATCGGTTTGGTGACGGAAAAAATAATTGACCGAAGCCAAATGCCAACTGGCTACTTTGATTTTAGGGCTTCCAGGCTTATGTTTTCCTTCTTCCTGTTTCATAATCCATTCCGATGCTTCGCGGGTAGAGTGGTAGTAATAGTCCATTTCATAATTTCCGTAGGCACGGTTCATTCCCCCTGCCAATTCGTTGAAATAGACATATTCATAAGGATGATTTTTAATGATATGAATAAGCGGTGTAATTAAGAGTACAAAAGGGAGTACCGTTACGGCCATTTTACCCCATTTATTCTTAATTAGATCAATCAAGGCATTGAAACCAAGTCCGGCAATCACTACCATAGGTGGGTAGACAAAAATGGCATGACGCCAACCGCCGTAAACATTGGCATTGGAATAGATAATCCAGAAAATAGGGAAAATAAAAGCAAAATAGAGAATAAATTGCCAGAAATATTGTGATTTATTTTTCCAGATCAATACAGTATTGATTATAAAACCTACTATCACGGCAATAGGAATCGTCATGAAAATATATTGGGGAGTATAATACCACGGTAAAATATCCGACCATTTATATTCTCCTTCAAACAACTGACGAATGGCTGTATCAAATTGCGCCATGGCATTAAAAGATTCTAATGGATTTTTTATGGGAGATTGGAGCGCGTAAGGCCATAAGATTAAACCTGCAAAATAACCAATGATACAGATTCCTACACCAAAAACAAGAAGTCTTCCTATTATTTTAAGGCTAAAAATTTCATTACCTTTAACCTTATGTTTTATATTGTGTTTGTTTTGCTCTAATTGGTGTTTATTCTCTCTTGATAGTTTAAAAAGAAACAACAAGGCAAAAAGTCCAAAGTAACCAAATATAATCAAGCCTCCGATACGAACACTGATAGAAAAAGCAATAGATACAATCAACCCAACAACCGTGTACCATTTTATTTTCGGAAATTGTCTGAAAAACAAGAACATAAAATAAATTGCCGCTATGATACTCGCAGCAAACGGTATATCCTTCGGATTGTTATAGGAGTGTCCCAAAAAGCGCGGAGAAAGAAACAGCAATACCATAGAAAAGACCCCAGCACGCCACCCTCCTATCAAATAAGCAATTAACCCAACAAAAAGGATTGACAGCCATCCAAAAAACGAATTAAAAATATGGCGAGATGTACTAATGTCATCAATATGAAAAGTATCATTGAAAGCAGCCATGATGACATCAAAGGAAGAACCGTAGTATTTCAGGTTTTGAAAATTTAAACAGGTGGTATCTTTTCCATCTGTTTTATAATAATTCAACACATTGTTTCCCTGTGGAATTTGAAAAGAGTCTTCATCTCCGGTATTTCCGGCATCCAAACTCAAAAGTGGAATCATGAAAAACAGGGCTATGACCAATATTATAAAAGCCCAAAACCATGGATTTTTTTTGTTGATTGTAATGAATTTCTTCATAATGAATAGTTTATCGTAATAAAAATATAATTAATGTTATTTCGTTTTTTTCATATATTTTTTCTTTATCATCCACAATTCTCGTGGAGCTTTAAAGAAATCTTTCATTTTAACTTGCGAACCACCCACATCTTCCCAGCTATAGAGAGGATATTCATAAATTTTTTGTACGGCCGTTTTTCTACCATAGAGATTGATATATCGAGCCAATAATTCAACATCAAAAAGCCAACGGGTAATAAAAGGTTGTTCAAATAAAGGAGTCACAATGTTTGATTTATACAATTTCGCACCACACTGTGTGTCGTAAACGGAAAGTTTAAGGGTCATTGAAGCCACTGTTGCAAAACATCGCCCCAAGTAGTGTCTTATTTTTTTTCTTTTTATATTGGCCCCCAAACGATCTAATCTTAATCCCGTAATCATTTCAAAATCACCATTTTGAATTTGATTAAGGAAAAGGTTGATTTCTCCGAGAGGGGTAGCC
>JAVWBZ010000087.1:0-6930 GCA_036649255.1 Bacteroidales bacterium | reverse complement strand
ATCGGCAATGTCTTTCTTTGCTTTACTTCGAATATAAGGTTGAATATCAAAACCTGCTTTTTTTACCTTTTGCATGATTAAATCGGGAGGAACTTTGGTTTCATCGTAGCGAATGGTCATCTTTTGTGTCGTCAAATTCACATCACTTCTCTCTACTCCCTCTATTTTTCGAGTAACATTTTCTATAGAACTGCTACAAGAAGCGCAAGACATTCCTTCTATTTTGTAAACTTCTTCGATCATGTTACATCTAATTGATTTTAAAATGAATGATTTCATAACAAATTGAAATCTATTTAGTTTAGAAAGATTCTATGATTTCATGAAATCAGTAAAAATTGAACTATAGCCAATGTTTTGGGGGTTTGATATTCTTTCCCACGTTTCAATTTCTCCGGGTTTTTTAATAAAAATGGCATTGAGTTCAACGTCTTCTTTTTTTATTTCATGTAAAATCATATATTGCAGAGGGGTTCTTTGTTGTACTTTCTTTTTTAACCATTCAAATTCATAATATATTTGACCTTCTGTAACTTCAATGGGAGAGATGACACCTGTGGGGATCGTTTTGATTTTATTGATATTGAAAAGATACTTTCTTCTGGTTGCTTCCAGTTGAATTTCATGAAGGAAAAATCCTATGTATTTCAAAGGTTCATCAGTTGCTTTAAAACGAATCAGCTGAGGGTGATGGCCATAACCTTTGGTCTCTCCTGAAAGCACTTTTTGTGCCAGTAAGCCTTCACGCCAAACTGCTGTTAATCCTTTTAAATCAAGATATTTCGGGTGTAAACTCCACAGTCTCATGATTTGAAAAATATTTTTAAAGTCATAGTTATAAAAAAATGTGGAGAAAAGAGTTTAAGATTGAATGATTCGATTTGGTTTAAAATCGTCTTACTGATCAACAAAAAGATCTTTATTTTGTTAGTAATCAATGAAAATATAATTATTCTATTCATAGAAAAAGCAATTTATTATGAACCTTTTAGAAGCTATTGATGCCAGAAAATCGAGAAGAACCTATTTCAATATTCCTATTGAAAAAGAAAAAGCAGCCATCTTGCAAGATTTAATTACAACATTTAATGTCGAATCGACTCTTACTATGACTTTTATTGAAGATGCCAGAGAAGCATTTAATTCTATTGGAAAAAGTTATGGTATGTTTAAAGGAGTATGTTCCGTTATGGTAATGAAAGGATTAAAGGCAGATTTTCATTTAAAAGAAAAAGTGGGTTATTATGGAGAACGATTGATTTTAGAGGCAACTTGTTTAAAATTAGGTACTTGTTGGGTAGGGGCTACGTTCGACAAAAATAATATCCTTTTCGCTGTACCGGAAGAAGAGGAATTGATTTGTGTAATTCCAGTGGGTTGCGTACCAGAGGATGAAACTTTTAAAGAACGAATGCTTCGCGGGATGATGCATCGTAAAACCAAATCAATTGAGCAGTTTTACAACTCTAATGCCTTGGTTCCAGATTGGTTTTTGGAAGCGATGAAAGCCGTACAAAAAGCACCATCAACTCGTAACACTCAAAAAGTGATGTTTGATTATCAAGATGGTAAAATAACGGCCTCTGTTCCTGAAACATACCATTTTGATCTGGTTGATTTGGGAATCGCCAAATTACATTTTGAACTGGCCAGCGGTAAAATGATGCCGTGGGGGAATGGAAGCCAAACGATCTGATCCTCGCCAAAGTGCTTCATAAAGCCATTAGATGTTTGTATGTTGAGACAAGAAGGTGGTCATTCCGTTAAAAATCATTTGACAACCAATGGCGGCTACAATCAGTCCGATAATCCGAACCAGCGGCATCAATATATTGTATTTGGTCATAATGGCAGCCAACTTATTGGCACTTTTCATAATGATAAGATTGATCAGGATGGCCATGATTACGGCCGTCAAGGTTATATATTTTCCGTAAATGGAGGGCATGGTGACCACTGCAGTGATGGTGGCTGGGCCGGCAATCATGGGTACGGCAATAGGCACGGCAATAATATCTTCTATTTTACTTGATTGCTCTATGGTGATGAGATTTCCTTTTTGAATTCCTAAGAATCCGTTGTAGAATAATACAAATCCACAAGTAACTTGAAATGCGTAGATTTCAATATTGAACAAATTTCTGAAAATAAATTCTCCTACAAATAAAAAAAGAATCAAAATTCCCAAAGCAGTGAAAGACGCTCGATTGATAATCTTTTTTAATTGATTGGAAGGATAGTTATTTTTTAATGAAGATACTACCAATAGCTTTTGTACTGGATTTACCAGTGTAATAAAAGCTAAAAATGCCATCAAAATCGATTTACCAATTTCCATATTAAAAATGTATTATAAAAATTAAACTAAAAATAGAGATAAGAGCCCAAAGAGAAATTCCTACTAAAATAGGTTTTATTCCTACGTTTTTAAGAGCCTTGATGGAGAGAGAAGTACCAATTAAAAATAAGGTGGCAGCCAATGCTTTGTGGGAAAAGATACGAATGCCGGTAAGGAATATCGATGGAATAGGGAGATAAGTATTTAAAATCATCGCAAGAATAAAAAAAAAGATAAAGTAAGGAATTGCGATTTTGTCTTTTCCGCCTTCTTGATTTTGAAAGAAAAAGATAGAGACCAAGGCCAACGGAATGATCCACAGGGCACGGGTGAGTTTCACGGTAGTGGCTATCATTAGGGCTTCTTCTCCATAGGCAGCGGCAGCTCCCACTACGGAACTGGTATCATGAATGGCAATGGCGGCCCACATGCCAAAATCTTGTTGTGAAAGATCGAAAAAATGGCCAATGGAAGGGAAAATAAAAAGAGCAATGGCATTCAACGTAAAAATGACGGCCAACGATACTGAAGTTTGACACTGATTGGCTTTCACCACGGGTGCGATGGCAGCAATGGCACTGCCCCCACAAATGGCGGTACCCGACGAAATTAGATAAGATACACAATGGTCTATTTTGAACAATTTCCCCAACAAATAACCAATTCCCATCACTCCCACTACTGAAAAAATTGTCATCATCATCCCGACGGAAGAAGATTGGAGCGAATCGTAAAGATTCATTCCAAAACCCAATCCTACAACTGATATTTGTAACAAATATTTGGATAAACGATTTGAAAGTAAAGGGTAGGGGTGTGGGAAGATAAAAGCGTATGTGATTCCCAAAAATAGAGCAAGGGCAGGGGATATAAAAATGGATAAAATCAACAGGGATATAAAAATAATTTTTTTTGTCATCTTTGTTTTTTTGCGGCAAAAGTACATCGACTATTCGAGTTGGGATGATATTAAATTTTGATGTATTATAACTTTTAGTTATGGCGAAAGGCTATAAGAAAGAATGACAAGTATTGTTATTTTTTCTACTTTTCACTTTATAAACTTTTCTTGAAAGTTATATTTTATTGTCTAAAATTTTGGAGAATAAAGGGCAATGAGATTGTTTATACCAGGATAAAATAATATTTACGAATGGGTTCATTAGTTTTTTTTGTACCTTTGCACCCGTTTTATAATGGAGTGAAAATCACAATATAATAACCAAAAAACCAAAGAGTTATGGCAGAAAAAAAATTTATGACATGTGATGGTAACTGTGCAGCAGCGCATGTTGCTTACATGTTTAGCGAAGTAGCCGCTATTTATCCTATTACCCCGTCCTCTACAATGGCTGAATACATTGACGAATGGAGTGCAGGCAACAGAAAAAATATTTTTAACGAAACCGTTAAAGTAGTTGAAATGCAATCGGAAGCAGGTGCTGCAGGTGCCGTTCACGGTTCTTTACAGGCAGGTGCTTTAACTTCAACTTTCACCGCATCACAAGGTTTATTGCTGATGATCCCCAATATGTATAAAATTTCCGGAGAATTACTTCCCGGTGTTTTTCACGTATCGGCTCGTGCTTTGGCGGCTCAGGCTCTTTCCATTTTCGGTGATCATTCGGATGTAATGAGTACACGTCAAACCGGTTTTGCCATGTTGGCAACCAGTTCGGTTCAAGAAATTATGGATTTGGCTCCGGTAGCTCATTTGGCTGCCATCAAGGGTAGAATTCCTTTTTTGCACTTTTTCGACGGATTCCGTACTTCTCATGAAATTCAGAAAGTAGAAGCTGCCGATCAAGAAGCTGTAGCTAAATTAATTGATTGGGACGCTTTGCAAGCTTACAGAGAAAGATCTTTAAATCCTGAACATCCTGTAACTCGCGGGACAGCTCAAAATCCTGATATTTACTTCCAAACTCGCGAAGCTCAAAATAATTTTCATGATGCTATTCCTGATATTGTAGCTGGTTATATGAAAGAAATAAGTAAAATCACCGGTCGTGAGTATGCTCCTTTTACTTATTACGGTGCCAAAGATGCCACTCATGTAATTGTAGCCATGGGATCTATCACGGAAGTTATCAAAACGGTGGTCGATAAATTGAATGCTGAAGGTAAAAAAACTGGTGTTGTAACAGTTCATCTTTATCGTCCGTTTTCCGTTAAATATTTTGGTGCAGTTCTCCCTCAAACGACCAAACGGATTTGTGTTTTAGACAGAACCAAAGAAACTGGTGCAAACGGAGATCCATTGTATTTAGATATTGTAGAAGCTTTTGCCAGCTGTAAAGAAATTCCTTGTGCCAACAAACCGATGATTATCGGAGGTCGTTACGGTTTATCATCAAAAGATACGACTCCTGCACATATCATTTCAGTTTTCAACAACTTGGAAACCAATGAACCTAAAAACCAATTTACTGTTGGAATCGTAGACGATGTTACTTTCAAATCACTTCCTATCCTTCCCGAAATTTCAATTCTTCCAAAAGGAACTTTTGAAGCTAAGTTTTATGGCTTGGGAGCTGACGGTACAGTAGGGGCAAATAAAAACTCTATTAAAATTATCGGTGATAACACCAACAAATACAGTCAAGCTTATTTCGATTATGATAGTAAGAAATCAGGTGGTTATACCTGTTCACATTTACGTTTTGGCGATCAGCCTATCATGGCTCCTTATTTGGTAGGAACTCCCGATTTTGTGGCAGTTCATGTACCTGCTTATTTGCGTAAATACGACTGTTTAAGAGGTTTGAAACAAGGAGGTACTTTCCTTTACAATTCACCATGGAGTGTGGAAGAAACCAAAAAACACCTTCCCGATAATGTTAAAAAATATTTGGCAGCCAATAAAATCAACATGTACATTATTGATGCTACTAAAATTGCTGCTGAAATAGGATTAGGAAACAGAACCAATACCATTCTTCAATCTGCATTTTTCAAAATATCAGGCGTTATTCCTTACGATTTAGCTGTTGAACAAATGAAGAAATTCATCGTAAAATCTTACGGACGTAAAGGAGAAAGCATCATCAACATGAACTATGCGGCAGTTGACCGTGGCGGTGAAATCGTGAAAGTTGAGATTCCTTCAGAATGGGCAACGATTGAAGTAAAAGTTGAAAAAGATACCCGCAATATTCCTGAATTTATTAAAAATATCGTAGAACCAATGATTGCACAAAAAGGAAATGATCTTCCTGTAAGTGCATTTAAAGGTTATGAAGACGGTACTTTCCCGGCAGGTACCACCGCTTATGAAAAACGCGGTATTGCCGTTCAGGTTCCCGAATGGAAACCTGAAAATTGTATTCAATGTAATCAATGTTCATTGGTATGCCCTCACGCTGCTATTCGTCCGGTTGTTATGACCGATGAAGAAAAGAAAAACGCACCTGCAGGAATGAACACCCTTGACATGAAAGCTCCTAAAGAAATGGCAGGAATGAATTTCCGCGTTCAAGTGTCCGTATTGGATTGTACCGGTTGTGGTAACTGTGCCGATGTTTGTCCTGCTAAAACCAAAGCTTTGGAAATGAAACCGCTGGAAAGTCAAATGGCAGAAGTAACCAATTGGGAATATGCTCAACATAAAGTTACTTATAAAGATCATTTAATTGATAAAACAGCTTCTGTTAAGAATAGTCAATTTGCACAACCTTTGTTTGAATTTTCAGGTGCTTGTGCTGGTTGTGGTGAAACTCCTTATATCAAATGTATTACCCAATTATTTGGAGAACAAATGATGATTGCCAATGCTACCGGTTGTTCTTCTATTTACGGTGGTTCTGCTCCTGCCACTCCTTATTGCAAAAACAATAAGAGCGGACATGGTCCTGCATGGGCAAATTCATTATTTGAAGATAATGCTGAATTTGGTCTCGGAATGGCCACTGCTACTCATAAAATGCGTGATCGTCTTGAACGTATTATGCAAGAAGCAATTGAAGGTTGTAACTGCTGTACCAACGAATTAAAAGAGTTGTTTAAACAATGGATTGAAAATCGTGAAAATACACTGGAAAGCAAGAAATTAGGTGATCAAATTATCATTGCTTGCGAAAAATGCGACTGTGATTATTGCAAACAAATTCTTGGATTGAAACATCATTTGGCTAAAAAATCACAATGGATATTCGGTGGTGACGGTTGGGCCTATGACATCGGTTTCGGTGGATTAGACCATGTGTTGGCATCAGGTGAAAATGTAAATGTTTTGGTTCTTGATACTGAAGTTTACTCTAATACAGGTGGACAATCTTCTAAAGCCACTCCGGCAGGCGCTGTCGCTAAATTTGCCACTTCCGGTAAGAAAATCCGTAAAAAAGATTTGGGTATGATTGCCAAATCTTACGGATATGTTTATGTAGCACAAGTAGCAATGGGAGCTAATCAAGCTCAATATTTTAAAGCGATTAAAGAAGCGGAAGCTTACAACGGACCTTCTTTGGTTATTTGTTATGCTCCTTGTATCAATCATGGTATCAAAACCGGAATGAGTCGCACACAGAACGAAGAAAAAATGGCGGTAGAATGCGGTTACTGGCACTTATGGAGATTTAATCCAGAAGTAGAAG
>JAVWBZ010000086.1:6681-6966 GCA_036649255.1 Bacteroidales bacterium | reverse complement strand
AAATTACCAGTTCGCTGATATTGGGAATATACATGATATTCAAATAGTCGGCAAAGATGGCATTGCCCGAAACATAGGCCAGGATAGCAATGGCCACGGCAATCACCGCCGAAGTTCCTGCCGCCAGTCCATCCAGCCCATCAGTAAGATTCGCTCCATTGGAAACGGCCGCAATAATAAAAATGATAATAGGAATAAAAAATAAAAACGACCATTTTCCGGTTTTGTCGCCCATCCATTGTGTAAGCCAAGCGTAGTCAAATTCATTGTTTTTCACAAACGGAA
>JAVWBZ010000086.1:0-6671 GCA_036649255.1 Bacteroidales bacterium | reverse complement strand
CCTTACTTCCGGTAAATGCGGTATTGGTTTTAGTGGCATTATCAAACTTAAATACCTGTTCGGTTTGGGTATATTTAGGATCACGATTGGTTTTTTCCTTGATCACCACAGCGGGATGAAAATAGATGACAACTCCCACCACCAAACCTAAGATAATTTGTCCCATCAGTTTTCTTTTACCCGACAAACCTTCTTTATTTTTCTTAAAGACCTTTATATAATCATCGGTAAAGCCAAGTATCCCCAACCATACAGTGGTAAAAATCATCAAAAGGATATAAACATTATTCAACTTTGTTAACAAAAGCACAGGAATCAAAATAGAGGCAATGATAATGAGTCCTCCCATGGTAGGAGTTCCTTTTTTTTCAATTTGTCCTTGAAGTCCCAAATCTCTTACGGTTTCACCTATCTGTTTTTTTTGTAATAATTTGATCACACTTTTCCCGATAATCAGAGAAATAAAGAGAGAGAGTAAAATAGCAAATGACGCTCTCACCGAAATATATTGAAACATTCCGGCTCCGGGAATATTTATTTTATCCAACCATTCAAAAAGATAATACAACATAACTTATAGTTTTACTGATTATTACTTGATTCCATTATTGAAGAAAGGCAGCGATCTCTTCCGCATCATCGAAATGATGTTTAACATGATTAATTTCCTGATAATTTTCATGCCCTTTTCCGGCTACCAGCAACACGCCATGATCCGATATCATCATACAGGCTGTTTTAATGGCTTCTCTTCTATTTTCGATGACCAATACATTCCGGCGTTTTTCAGCAGGCACGCCCGTTTGCATCTCTTCCAATATTTTATTGGGATCTTCTGTACGTGGATTATCGGATGTAAGAATAACTTTATGGCTGTATTGGCACGCAGTAGCAGCCATGATAGGTCTTTTAAGAGCATCACGATCGCCACCACAGCCTATCACGGTGATAATTTCAACACTATGCTGGGTAATATCTTGAATGGTGGACAACACATTTTTAAGTGCATCCGGCGTATGTGCATAATCTACAATAGCAGTACATCCACGTTGATTTTTTATCATTTGGAATCTTCCGGCCGCACTATCCAAATCGCTCATTTTTTGCAAAACTTCTTCTTCTTCCATTCCCAACAAAAGAGCGGTACCATAAATAGCCAACAAATTATATGCATTAAATTTTCCCGACAATTTAAAGAAGACCTCTTTCCCATTCATGGTCATTTGTAGACCTTCGAAACCGTTATCCAACACAACACCTTTAAAGTCGGCAGCCGTCAGTAAACTATAAGTAAAAATCCGAGCTTCCGAATTTTGCACCATTACTTTACCGTTTTTATCATCGATATTAGTTAAAGCAAATGATTCTTTGGAAAGATGATCGAAGAAAGCTTTTTTAGCTGTGATATAGTGTGCAAAAGTTTTATGAAAATCCAAATGATCATGGGTAATGTTGCTAAAAACAGCTCCGGCAAACTGCACCCCGGCAATTCGATGTTGGCAAATAGCATGCGAACTCACTTCCATAAAGCAGTATTCACATCCCTGTAATACCATTTCATGAAGCAACCGATTCAATTCAAGAGCATCGGGAGTCGTATGAGTGGAGGGAATTATTCGTTCTTCAATCTTATTTTGAATCGTGGAAAGCAATCCTGTGGCATACCCCAAATTCATAAAAAGACGATGTAACAGGGTTACTGTCGTGGTTTTACCATTTGTTCCCGTAATTCCCACCAATTTAATTTTTGTACTGGGATCATCATAGAAAGCACTTGCCAGAAAGCCCAAGGCCACAGCACTATTTTCTACTTTAACATACGTAACCTCCGAGCAGATTTCTTGTGGCATTTCTTCACAAACAATGGCACGCGCCCCCTTTTCAATCACCTGATTGATAAAAAGATGTCCGTCAAATTGTGTTCCTTTTTGTGCCACGTACATAGAACATCCTTGGTCGGAAGCAACAATTTTTCTGGAATCAAAATCAAGAGAAGATATTTCGATTTCAGCATCTCCATACACCTCGTAATGGGCAACAGATTTCAATAAAAATGATAACTTTTTCACGTTCTCAATGATTAAAAGATAAATGGTTTGATTTGAGAAAAGATCGAACAACAAGGTGATTGTTTTTTCAGCCCGGTGGTTCGAGATAAAGAATGATTATTTTATTTTTACGATCTACTGTCTTACTTTTTACAACTCCTCTCCCCTCAATCTTTACTTTATAACCGGCTTTTGAAAGTTCGTGGATGGCATCGGAAGCAATCATGTTACTCACATCGGGTAATTTTTCTTTGGCATTGAATTTTGCCGATTTATAATAGACTGAATAATCCTGATTCAACCCTGTTGACACATAAGGGCCTGGGATTGTTTTTACCTGATTTTCAAAACCCATTACATTCATAATCAGGGAAAATTGTTCAGAATTAACCATATTGATACGGGGCAAAACCTTTGGTTTAGAGCGATTTACTTCCTGTAATGCCGAATAATTCGCAATATTCATAATATTCTTTCCGATTTTGGCAAATACTTCTACTGCGATCGAACTTTTTTTAGGAACGTTATACATAAATACAATACAAGTATATATCGGATTTTCAGCAGGAAAATAGCCACAGAACGACACGCTGTTTTTAGCCCGGTTATAAGCCTTGATATCCTCATCCCAAATATCTCTCGTTCCGGTTTTCCCAGCAAAGGAAAAATGAGAATCCTTATATCGTCTTGCCGATCCATACTCCCCTTGCACCACCGCTTCTAAATATTTTTTTGCTCTATCAATGGTTGTTTTTTTACAGATTTGAGGATTGATCACCTCAGCACTAAATTTGGCAACCGTATCATGCGAATCGGTGATATACTTCACAAAAAGCGGTGCCAGCATTTTTCCGTTATTGGCCACTGCATTAAAGTAAACCAACGTCTGCATAGGTGTCATCGTAAATCCTGCCCCAAAACAAGTATTATAATAAGTATGAAAATCAGTTGCCTTGCGTTTTATATTGGGAGCCTGTACTTTTCCCAGTTGGGTAGAAAAAGAAGTGGTAATAAACATGGAATCGATTTTACTTAAATAAGCACTGTATTGATCAATGGAATAGGCATCAAAAATCATAGAAGTGATTCCCACGTTAGACGAACGTTGAAAAACTTCGATGGGTGTTCCCAAAGATTCTATACGGCCCGGTTCATCCACCTTAGGAAATCGATATTCTTTTGTTCCCGCTTTATTTTTTCTTACAAAGGTATGAGCCAAAATAGGGTACTGTTTACTGGTATCATCTTCTATTTTTTCCAAATAGGCAAGTACCGAAGCCAATTTAAATGTGGAACCAGGTTCCACCATGGCATGCAAAGCATACTCCATGCTTTCCGAATAGACCAATCCGTCTTTATCTGCTCTTCTTAAATTGGAAATGGCTTTTATTTCGCCTGTTTTCGTTTCCATCACCACCGCACATCCCCAATCGGCGTTTTGCTCTATCAATTTCTTTTGCAATTCGTTGTGCACAATATTTTGGATTTCCAAATTAAGAGTTGTAACCAAATTACGACCGTCGAAAGGTTCCACTCTTTCGTTCAAGGGAATACGTGCATGGTTGACATATAAAAACTTTCTACTTCCTTGCGTTCCGGCCAAGTCATCATCCAAACAAGCTTCCATTCCATATTTTCTATCTCCCACATTCAAGCCTAATGTACGTTTTGCCATTTCTCCATAGGGATTGATTCTCACCGTACGATAGGTATAATTCAAACCAGAGTGGTTAAACTTCTGACTCAACATCGGCATTTTGGCAATTAGAGCCGTATCATCAGAGGTAATCCACTGTTTTTCATTGGTAATATTGGATTGAATAATCAAGGCGTTTTTCCCGTCCTTTAAAGCTTTGGTAAATTGTCTTTTATAATAAACCTCATTTTTTTTGGGAAAACGTTCTTTAAATTGATTATAGAAATTAGCTGCCAATGTATTAATAAGCGATTCCAACCGTACCTGATCTCGGCTATAGAAAGTATCTTTTTCAATAAAGACTCGCCCATCAAGTGTAATATCAAATACCGTATAATTGCTGATCAAGACACGTCCTTTATCATCAAAAACTTCACCTCGAACCGGTTTCAAGTTGTTTTCCACCACATAACATTGGCAATTGGAATCTTTTGCCAAAGGATTATTCTCCCATCCTTCTTTGGTTTTATCCAAACAACTGGCCGCCGTTCCCTGATACAAGGAGCGTTGAAAAACGATCAAATGAATAATTTTAAAAAAACAAGCCAAACCCAATAACAAAACGAAAAAATAGACAATTCCCATTCTATTGGTAAAGACATTATTTTTTTTTTGACGACTGCTCATGATATATTAACTTCCTTTTATTCAACAACCAATATTTTATAAACTTGCTTGTCATTTTTCACAAATCCTTGTCCATTCATCATTTCAATTAATAATTGATTCTGTTCATAAGGAATAAATTGATTATTTTTCTTTAAATTACTGATTGTTTTTTTGTATTCAATTTCCAGATCTTTAATTTTTTCTTTTTTCGATATAATGGAACGTTCGTTCACCACCAAGATGCCTACCATTATAAACAGCAAAAAGAAGTAAGGATACCATTTGATCATCTTCTTGTTAAGCAAAAATTCACCTCCCATCAGTTGTCTGAAAGTGGTTTTTTGTTCAAGATTTTCTTGCGTTTGATGTTCTTTTGTGCTGGTTGTTTTCATTTGATATTAAAATCTTTGGCATCATCTAATAATGGCTTGTTGTTTATGTTCAAATTTTTTCCACCACTCTTAATTTAGCACTTCTTGCCCGTGGATTCACCGCAATTTCCTCTTCATTGGGAGTAATGGCCTTGCGGGTAATCAATCGAAAAGGAACTTGAGGATGGCCGAAAAAATCTTTTTCCACTTCCCCTTTAAAGTTGCCCGATTTCATAAAATTTTTCACCAACCGATCTTCCAGCGAATGATATGAAATGACCACCAATCTTCCACCGGGTTTCAAAACCTCTAATGTTTGAAGCAAAAAATCTCGCAATGCTCCCATTTCATCATTTATTTCAATTCGAATGGATTGAAAGATTTGAGAAAGTTGTTTATTTTCCTTCCCTCTTTGCAGCAACGGATTGACTATTTCCACCAAGCGATTGGTCGTCTTTATTTCACCCTTTTCCCGTTCTTTCACAATTTGGTTGGCCAATCGACCACCTTGCGCCAATTCTCCATAGGTGTAAAACATGTCGGCCAATTTCTTCTCTGTATACTCATTCAAAATATCAGAGGCCGAAGCTCCTTTTTGTCTATTCATACGCATATCTAACACTCCGTCGAAGCGGTGTGAAAAACCCCTTTCGGGAGTATCAAACTGATAGGAAGAAACGCCCAAATCGGCTAAAATTCCATCACAAGGATAAGCATTATAATATTGTAAGAATCTTTTTAAATATTTAAAATTATAAGGAACAAACTGAAACCGTTCATCTTCAATTAAATTCCGAATACTATCCTGATCTTGGTCAAAGGCAAGGAGTTTTCCTTTTTCCAATTTTTCCAAAATTTTCCGGGAGTGTCCGCCACCACCAAAGGTAACATCAACATAAATCCCGTCGAAATTGGTAATGAGTGATTCAATGGAAGGAAGCAAGAGAACAGGATTATGATAATTCATACGTGGCCTCCTTTTCAGTTTTATAGATTCCAAGGTGAATGGCTTCATTTAATTTATTAAATTCATCGGGATCCATATCATATTCTTGATGATATTGGGCACTGTTCCATATTTCAACTTTTCCATTATCCAACAATAGCACCACTTCACGATCAATTTCATATTGTTCCATCAGAGGTTTTGGAATTACAAACCTATCTTGAGAATCACACTCCACAAAGGTCGTATTTCTTAAAAAAGCATTTCGATATTTTTTTACCATTAAAATATTCCGATCCAATGAATTTAGATAATCCATCTGAGCACGATACGACTTTTCCGTCCACAACATGATATGTTTTCCAAAACCGTGAGTGACAAAAAAATTTTTACGTTCATCTTCCGGCAACGATTTCAACAAAGCAGTGGGCAATTTTAAACGCCCATGCTTTTCAATAGAAACTTCCCAATAACCGTAATCGAAATTTGACATCTTTACTCATTAAAACCTGACAAAAATATAGAAAAAAAAAATACTATTTCCAAAACTATCATTTTATTTATATAAAAACCAATATTTTTTATATAAATATCTGATTATCAATATGGAAAAATTTGGATAAAATATCAACACCATCAACAAATTACAACTAATCTACTGATAATTTGACAGTTAATAACAATAAACTGTTACTAACATATAATACTATTAATCAGTTATTTAAATTGAGAATTTTGCAGTTTACAAAAAATAATGAGAATTTTACAGTTTCATTTTGGATATTTTTGGAAAAAAAAGGAATTTTCTGGATACAAGGAAAGTTATGAACAAAAGAAATGGTATAACTTCCCTTTCCTATTCACAAAAAAAAGTTAATAAGATGGGCTTTATTGATAATACTTTACTACCAAACCAATTGGAAGACAGAAAATAATAAAATCGCCCTATTTTACATAAAAGCCCCTCCTTGATTACCTCAATCCCATTCTCTCAGATTTCC
>JAVWBZ010000085.1:4957-6975 GCA_036649255.1 Bacteroidales bacterium | reverse complement strand
GTATCTCAATTCCGCTGTAAATTTATTATAAATAGTACCTCCCACTTCAGTTCCCGCAACAACAGGTGTTAATGCAGAATCGTCATAACCTCTCATTCCAATTACTTCACGACCATCTAACGACCAGCTTGACAAACCATCACCTCCCAAATAGAATCTTTCAAATGGAGACGGCCCAATATTTTTGTTGTAACATCCCATAAATCCCATTTTGAGTCTCACATTCAACACCAGATTATCTACAATTTTAGTAAACCATGAGATGTTAAATTTCCATTTATGAAACTCTACAAACTTATATTTTTCCTGCATGGACATATTTGCATAATCTTTTTTAGGATTAAAAGCAGAATAAGGAGGTGTTAACTGTACAGAAAACATAATTTCAGAGCCTTCCCGAGGATAAATCGGGGCGTTAACCGAATTACGCAACAAAGTGAAAATGTAACTAATATTATTGGCATTTCCATTATTAAAGATAAAAATATCATTATAATTATGAACCATATAATATTGATACGAAAGCGTGTGCGACATCTGAAAATAATCATCCGGCCATTTCAATTTCTTAGCAAAAGAGATGGACGCTCCTACAATATTGATCGCTCTATAATTAGGATCCGTTTTTTTATAATAAGATTGTACCTGATAATAAACGGCAGCCGTCAAAGAGTTAGGTTTTTTACCTCCCAGCCAAGGTTCGGTAAAAGACAAATTATAATATTGATACCATTGGGCATTGGTAGAAACATTCAACGACAATCGTTGTCCATCTCCGGAAGGAACAGGAGTCCAAGCATCTTTTTTGAAAATTTTCTTGAAAGAAAAATTATTAAATGTAATACCGGCACTTAAAACAAATCCCGTTGCACCATACCCTGCTGACAAGGACAATTGGTCGGAGGAGGCTTCCTCCACCACATATTCTATATCAACAGTTCCATCGGCTTCATTGGGTTTGGGGGTTACATCCATTTTTTCCTGATTAAAGTATCCCAATGACAACAATACTTGTTGGGTTCTGATAATATCAGCACGATTAAATAACTGACCGGGAATGGTGGTTACTTCCCGTAAAATAACATTATCATTTGTTTTGGTATTTCCTATGACGCTAATTTTATTATAGATCGCTTGCTTCCCTTCTCTAATTCTAATTTCAATATCAATAGAATCTTCCTCTACCAACACTTCAACAGGGTTTGCATAAAAGAAGAGGTATCCATCATTCATATACAGAGAACTGATATCATTGCCCTCTTCATTCATGGTAAGATTTTTCGTCAATTGAGTTTGATTATAGACATCTCCTTTGTTAATATTCAGCAATTGCTTGAGCAACTCAGTAGGATATTTGGTATTACCGGCAAAAGTAATATTTCTGAAATAGTATTTCTGCCCTTCATTTACTTCTATATCAATGTTGATATCATTGCCGGTAAGATAAAATGAATCTCTTACAATATAAGCATCTCGATAGCCCAACTCATTATATTTATTAATCAGTTGAACTTTATCTTTTTCGTAAGATTCTTTGATAAATTTGGAAGCTTTAAAAATTCTTAATTTAACACGATCAGAAAAATAATCGCTCATATGCTCGCCAATGTCTTTTGAAGTATAATATCCTTTGTTTTTCAGCACATAGGCTATCGCAGTATCTGCTTTATAAAAAGGCATATACCTGAATTTTTCTTTGGTTTCCTTCATTGACTTAATTAACTTAGCCGGAGAAACTTCTTTATTTCCAATGATATTAATTTTAGCAATTCTAACTTTTTTGTGTTTTGATATATCAAAAATAAGATTAACTCCATTGGGGATTTTTTCATCTTTTTTTTCTTGTACCGTAACTTGGCAGCTATAAAATCCCTTTTCTACATAGTAATCTTGGATAATATTAACACACGTTTTCTTCATATTGTCATTTACAATATTACCTTGCGCAATGTTAATTTTCTCACGCAGTTCGTTTTCTTCATTTTTAGAAGTTCCTTTAAAACCGAAAGAGACTAATC
>JAVWBZ010000085.1:0-4947 GCA_036649255.1 Bacteroidales bacterium | reverse complement strand
AATCTTGATCTTTCTTGAAGATAAACATCAAAGAAAATAACATCTCCCACCATTTTGGAAACGGAAATTTCAATATCTTCATAAAGTCCCGAATCCCACAATCTTTTAATGGATTTTGAAATTTTTTCTCCGGGGACTTCAATCACATCTCCCACATTAAAAAGAAGCATTCTGGTATCAAAATGCGTATTTCCAGAAGAGGTAATACCTCCTACTTCATATTTTTTAGGAGCAGAATAATCAATTTCAATGGAATGATCTGTACCATCTGCCGAAACCACAATTTGGCTATAACCTTTTAAATTGCAGAATATTATGAGGAAAAATGAAAAAAAAACAGTGTATCTTATGATGTGCATTGTAGCATAAAAAATTAGCTTGCAAATATATGCAAAAATTTAATGAGAGCAGACCTGTTCACCGGTTTTACCAAAACGTCTTTCACGAGACTGAAAATCGACAATAGTTTGCCATAAATCTTCTTTTCTGAAATCCGGCCACATTTTGGTGGGGAAGAAAAATTCGGCATAGGCCAATTGCCACAGCAAAAAATTACTTATCCTCAATTCTCCTCCTGTTCGAATTAAGATATCCGGATCGGGAATTTGATCTGTATTAAGATTTTGAATAACGGTTTCCTCCTGAATTTCTTCAGGGTTCAACCGATTATTTTTAACCTGTTGTGCAATTTTTCGTGCCATTTCCACAATTTCCCATCTACCGCTATAACTAAGAGCCAACACCACCGAAACACCGGTATTATGCGCTGTTATTCGAATGGCATCAAGCAGTTCTTTTCTACATTCATCAGGAAGAGCATTCATATCTCCTATGGTAAGCAAGCGAACCTGATTTTTCATCAAATTATCCAATTCATGATGAATAGATCTCACCAACAAAGACATCAATGCATCCACTTCTTCTTTTGGGCGATTCCAATTTTCAGTTGAAAAAGCATAAAGGGTCAGAAATTTAATCCCAATTTCTCCGGCTCCTTCTATCACACTTCTCACCGATTCCACTCCCCCTTGGTGGCCATACACACGTTCTCTACCTTGTTGTTTAGCCCATCTTCCATTTCCATCCATAATAATGGCAATATGCTGTGGAAGCATTTCTCGATTTATGTTGGATTTGATCTCTGATATCATACAATTTTATTAGATCATTTATTTTGATGCTATGAAAAAAATTAATGTTTTTTCCCTAATTTCTTTCTCACAGATGCTTTGTGTTTTATATCGCAGGTTTTGTCTTCATTTCCAATTTTAAAAGTAATGGTTGCACCAGCAAATGAGTATAGATCCTTGGTTTTAACATTTCCACGACCCGACCCCGCAGGATGAATCACGGTTGATCTATCTGCTAAATCGGCCACAATACCCCCTCGTGTCAACCGTAACGTTTCATTATCATAGTAGTTCCCGCTTACATCATCCAAATAATCAGTGAAAGTATAGCGCATTCCCCATTCCACCCCAATGGAAACATACCGGCCAATATTAACTTTCATTCCAATGCCAAAAGGAATGGCAATATTGCCCAAAGAGTAGAATTTTTTTTCTCCTTCAAACCCCTGACCTTCGGTTCCGAAAGGTTGTAAATCATAATAAACCCCATTTAATTCGGCTTTAGGATTAAATGAAAACGCTGAAATTCCAACAAAGATATAAGGTGCAAATCGATTGTGTCCGGGAAGGTTGTACAACTTTAAAAAATTGAGTTCCACTTGGGCCGAAATTTCAGTAATAGGAGATTGAAAACTAAGGTTTCTGGAATAGTTCTGATTAGTTTCTTGATCGCTTCCCTGCACTTTGGCAAAAATAATATTGGCTTTCAGAGCCCAGCGAGGATTAAAATTATAACGATAAACCAACCCTCCCGCAAAACCAGGTTTTGCAAAAATAGTAGTAGGATTCAAATCTCCAATATAAAAAGAAGTTCCCAAAAAAGTTCCAATTTCAGATCGTTGAGAAAAAGAAGGAAAAGAGAAAAGACAAATTAAACAAAAAAGAGAAATTCGTTTCATCACATTCTTATCGTTATACGTCATTGACAAACGCTGATTATTTCATATTATTATGCTCGGCAAAAATAAAAAAAAAAAGGACGCTAAAGTCCTTTCTTTTATATTGCAATAAACTCAGAAATTTTAAATTTTAAGTTGACTATTTTTTTACTAAGTCAACAATTGCTTTGAATGCCGAAGGATTATTCATTGCGAGGTCGGCGAGGGTTTTGCGATTTAATTCAATTCCCTGCTTTGAAATCATACCCATAAAAACTGAATACGACATGCCATATTCGCGAACGCCCGCATTGATACGGGTAATCCACAAACTTCTAAATGCTCTTTTTTTATTTTTGCGATCGCGGTAAGCATATTGTTGTCCTTTTTCCCACGTATTTTTCGCAACGGTCCAAACGTTTTTACGTTTTCCGAAGTACCCTTTGGTACGATTCAAAATCTTTTTTCTTCTTGCTTTTGAAGCAACATGATTGACTGATCTTGGCATAAGTTCTCCTTTCTTTTTACGTCAGCGGTTTAATTTTTTTTTAAACTCTTAATGAGCTGATAGTAAAGTTAATAATTTAATTTTTTTAGCACTGCCCAAGCATTTGCTTGATCGTGTGTTCCATCGTCTTATCAGCTATCGCACTATAAGCCAAATTACGTTTTCTCTTGGTAGTTTTTTTGGTAAGAATGTGGCTGTGATAAGCATGGTGTCTTTTTACTTTACCGGTGCCTGTCAAGGTAAATCTTTTCTTGGCAGCGGATTTGGTTTTAATTTTTGGCATTTCCTAGATTTTTTTAAGGTTAATATTGAGAGTCTATTGCAATTTTCTATTTTTTAGGATTGAGAATCATAATCATTCTCTTTCCTTCCAATTTAGGAAGCTGTTCAGGCTTTCCAAATTCTTCTACAGCTTGTGCAAATTTTAAAAGAATTAATTCACCTTGATCCTTATAAACAATAGACCTTCCTTTGAAGAAAACATCTACTTTCACTTTACAGCCTTCTTTTAAAAACTTGACAGCATGATTACATTTAAATTCAAAATCATGATCATCTGTTTGAGGGCCTAAACGAATTTCTTTCAGGACCACTTTTGCCGATTTCGCCTTAATTTCTTTTTGTTTTTTCTTCTGTTCATAAAGGAACTTCTGATAATCCATTACTTTACATACAGGCGGATTGGCTTGCGGTGAAATTTCCACTAAATCAAGCTCGTACTGTTCGGCTATTGCCAACGCTTCTCTAAGTGACACTATTTTAGGTTCAAAATTATCGCCTACAATACGAATCATTGGAGCAGTGATATATTGGTTAATCTTGTGTGCCGCTTCTTTCTTTCGAGGGGCTCCACGATGAAAACCGGGCTTGTTGGGTTGGGTTGCGATACTCAAATCTCCTTTCTTTTAATTTGTAATAAGTTTATTTCTAAAAAATTGGGTGCAAAAATACAATTTTTTTTTATGTAATAACATAGTGTTGATAAAATTTTCAACTTCTCTAATTTATCGGAGAAATTTTAGCCTCAATGCTCCATTCCCCTAAGAAGAGCAATTTCTTCTTTCCACAAAGTATCATCAGGTGTTTCCAAAATAATCGGCATATTATCAAATCTTGGATCATGGATAAACCTTTCGAAAAAAGCCAATCCCAAAAAACCTTTTCCAAGACTTTCATGGCGATCAACCCTGCTCCCCAATATCTTTTTCGTATCATTCAGATGAATAGCTTTTAAATAATGCGCTCCCACCACCTCATCAAACTCCTTAAAAACATTTTCATACTGCGCGACATCCTTGATATCATAACCGGCAGAATAAGCATGGCAAGTATCTATACAAACCCCAATCCGATTTTTATCTTCTACTTTATCTATGATATAGGCCAAATGATGAAAACTGAATCCTACATTGGTTCCTTGTCCTGCCGTATTTTCAATCACAGCTGTTACCCCCTTCGTTTGATTCAACGTCATGTTGAGAGTGTCCGCAATGATGTCCAAACATTTTTCTACTGAAATTTGATTCAGATGACTTCCGGGATGGAAATTGAGAAGTTGCAATCCCAATTGTTCACATCGTTGCATCTCATCTAAGAATGCAGCCCTTGACTTGTCAAGAGCTCCTTTTTCAGGATGTCCCAAATTAATTAAATAGCTATCATGCGGAAGAATATAAGAAGAAAGAAATCCATATTTTTCACAATTTTCCTTAAAAAGTTCAATATTTTGTTGAGTCAGGTTAAGGGCAGACCACTGCCGTTGGTTTTTGGTAAAAAGAGCAAAAGCATTGGCTCCTATTTCATGTGCATGAACGGGAGCATTCTCCACCCCACCTGCTGCACTTACATGTGCTCCAATATATTTCATTTTGTATATATTATTTAATAACCGAAATAATCACATTAATCTATGTTACTAGTAATGATTGAAAAACCTTTTTGTTTAATCGGCAAGCAAAAATAATGTAGTTGTATTGCAAATCAATCATTTAAAAAGAGGGTGTTCGGAAAATGAACACCCTCTTGACGTTTTCTAAAGATATTTTCTGATCCCTATTTTTTGATCAGTTTTTTGGTAATCATCCCTTCATCGCTTATCAAGCGAATAAAATAGACTCCATTGCTAAAATGATTCAAATTAATTGTGGTCTCATTATCCGTTATATTAAGTAGTTGAATCAGTTTTCCATAAGCATCATAAATTCCTGCTTCTTTAACAGTTATACGGTTATGATCAATCGTTAGTTTAACAAATTGTTCTGCCGGATTGGGAGCAAGAGTAACACTATTCAATAAATCTTGGTTCTCAATACCAGTAGTTTGGAATTGAGCATCAATGGTATGATTGGCTACCATATTGTTAAAGGTATAAGAGGATACGTTACCTAGTTCGGTCGTTTGATCTACTGTTACCATGCTGATTTCATAGCCT
>JAVWBZ010000084.1:345-7047 GCA_036649255.1 Bacteroidales bacterium | reverse complement strand
CTAAAAACTCCATTCTTGACGTACTTTCCCAAGATTATATTAGAACGGCCAGAGCCAAAGGTCTTCCCTATCATACCATCTTGATAAAACATACCTTAAAAAATGCACTTAATCCAGTGGTTACAGCCATATCGGGCTGGTTAGCCGGATTACTTGCTGGTGCCGTTTTTGTAGAATATATTTTCGATTGGAAAGGAATGGGGGTTGTCATTGTAGATGCACTGGACAAGTATGATTTTCCCGTACTTATGGGATCTCTGTTATACGTATCCATTATATTGGTCTTCATTAATATTTTCTGTGATATTATTTACGGATGGCTAGATCCAAGAGTTTCTATCAGTTAAAGATTTAGCCTTACAAAAAATGTTTGCAAAACAAATATTTTTTTTTGTATATTTGCGGCCATTTTTTATGTATAATAATATTGTATAAATCAAATAATTAAAATCGACAATGAAAGTTTATCAGACCAAAGAAATTAGAAATGTTGCCCTCATAGGTGGGAACCGCGTGGGAAAAACCACATTAGCCGAAGCAATGGCTTTTCATGGTGGCGTTATTAGCAGACGTGGAACCGTAGAAGATAAAAATACAATCTCAGATTATCGTGATATTGAATTAGAAAGACAACAATCTATACAATCAACTATGATGTATGCAGAATTTGAAGGCTGCAAAATCAATATGATTGACTGTCCGGGTTTTGATGATTTCATTGGTGAAACAATCGGCTCTTTAAGAGTAATGGATTCAGCTTTAATGGTAATGAATGCTCAAAATGGAGTGGACGTGGGATCTGAAATTCAATGGCGTTGGACTAAAAAAATGCATGTTCCTGTTTTTTTTGTTATAAACCAACTGGATCATGAAAAAGCCAATTTTGATGAAACCGTTCGGCAATTAAAACATTATTTCGGCAATAGCGTAATGCCTTTGCAATATCCTGTTAACGCAGGTATTGGTTTCGATTCTGTGGTTGATTTGCTTCAAATGAAACTTTTAAAATTTCCTGCCGGGGGTGGCAAAACTATCGTGGAAGAGATTCCGGGAAACGAAAAAGACAAAGCAGAAGAAATGCACAATGCTTTAATTGAAGCAGCAGCCGAAAATGACGAAGCTTTAATGAATAAATTTTTTGAAGAAGGTACTTTAAAAGAAGAAGAAGTAATTAAAGGTTTGAAACTGGGTATTGTCAACCGCGGAACATTTCCCGTTGTATGTGCAGCTGCCAAAACCGATCAAGGCGTTAGCCGCATAATGGAAATTGTAAAAGCTAGCTGTCCCGCTCCCGACGAAGTAGAAGGTGTTAAAACAAAATCAGGGAAAGTATTGAATTGCAATGTTGCCGATCCAACTATTGCATTTGTTTTCAAAACTACCATCGAACAACATTTAGGTGAAGTTTCTTTCATGAAAATTTATGGTGGTGAAATTTCCGAAGCTACCGATTTACTAAACTCTAACACCAATACCAAAGAAAGATTATCTCAATTACTTTGTATCGCCGGTAAAAATAGAGAAAAAGTAGAAAAAGCCGTGGCCGGTGACATCATTGCAACCATCAAATTAAAAGGAACCCAATCAGGTAGTACTTTGGTGAAAACAGGTGATGAAATCATAGAATCTACTATTTATCCGGAACCGAAATTCCGTACCGCTGTTAGAGCTAAAAATAATGCAGATGACGAAAAATTAGGTGCCATTTTAAATGAAATTCGCAAGACCGACCTTACTTTTTTGATGGAGCAATCCAAAGAATTAAAACAAACCATTATTTCAGGTCAAGGTGAACAACATTTGAATATTATCAAATGGACCATTGAAAAACTAAATAAAATAGATATCGAATATTACGCTCCTAAAATTCCATATCGCGAAACCATTACCAAATCGGCTGAAGCTATGTACCGCCATAAAAAACAATCAGGTGGAGCTGGTCAATTTGGTGAAGTTCACATGTTAATTGAGGCCTATGTTGAAGGAATGACCAATCAGACCAAATATCCTATCCGTGGAACCGAATCTTACGATTTACCATGGGGCGGAAAATTAATCTATAACAACTGTATCGTAGGAGGGTCTATTGATGCTCGTTTTATGCCAGCTATCTTGAAAGGTATTATGGAAAGAATTGAAGAAGGTCCTTTAACAGGTTCTTACGCACGCGACATCGTGGTAAACATTTACGACGGTAAAATGCACCCGGTTGACTCCAACGAATTGGCATTCAAATTAGCCGGTCGTCAAGCTTTTCGCGAAGCATTTAAAAATGCCGGTCCTAAAATTTTGGAACCTATTTATGACGTTGAGGTATTTGTTCCTGCCGATAGAATGGGAGATGTAATGACTGATTTACAAGGTCGTAGAGGGGTTGTAATGGGCATGGAAAGTGAAGGTGAATTCCAAATTATTCGTGCCAAGATTCCTTTGGCAGAAATGAACAAATATTCTACTACATTAAGTTCCATTACATCAGGACGTGCATCTTACGGAATGAAATTTGCCGAATATCAACAAGTTCCTATGGATGTTCAAACTGAAATTATCAAAAAATACGAAGAAGAAAACAAAGAAGAAGAATAAACTTCGATATATTTTTATACAATATGAAGGCAGCCCACAAAGCTGCCTTTTTTATTAGCTGATCATTCCCCAGAAAGGATTATTTTTTAACAATAACCGCAAATATTTTATCATCCTTTCATGTTGAGGCAACGACAGGGTTGGATCTTCTTCTAAAACACGTTTGGCCAAGTTTCGGGTATAAACCACCAATTTTTCATCTTTAATCAAATCGGCAATCTTAAAATCAAGCACCCCGCTCTGCTGAGTCCCCTGAATATCGCCAGGTCCTCGCAATTGAAGATCAATATTGGCAATTTCAAACCCATCGTTGGTTGCCACCATGGCAGCAAGTCGCTGTTTGCTTTCGTTGGACAATTTATTTCCCGACATTAAAATACAATACGACTGATTGCCTCCTCTTCCCACACGCCCTCGCAACTGATGCAACTGCGACAATCCAAAACGCTCAGCATTCTCCACCACCATTACCGTTGCATTGGGAACATCTATTCCTACTTCAATAACAGTGGTTGACAATAATATTTGAGTTTGTTTTTTTATAAATCGCTGCATTTCAAATTCTTTTTCCTCAGCCTTCATTTTACCATGTACAATACTAATGGCATATTTAGGTGGGGGAAATTCCAGTGCCATTGTATCATAACCGGCCATCAAATCACGTAAATCCATTTTTTCCGATTCTTGTATAAGAGGATACACCACAAAAACCTGGCGTCCTTCTTCAATCTGGCGTTGCATAAAACCAAACAGTCGCAATCGATCTTTTTCATAAAAATGTTTGGTTATAATAGGTTTTCGTCCTTTGGGAAGTTCATTAATGACAGATAAATCCAAATCACCATAAACCGTCATCGCCAAAGTTCGTGGAATCGGGGTGGCCGTCATCACCAAGATATGAGGAGGAACACTATTTTTTTTCCATAACTTGGCACGTTGTTCAACTCCAAAACGATGTTGTTCATCAATCACAACTAACCCAAGATTTTTAAACTTAACCTCATCTTCAATCAAGGCATGGGTTCCAATTAAAATATCAATAGCCCCCTTTTGAAGTTGCTCATGAAGTTCTCTTCGTTTAGCCGTTTTCGTGGAACCCGAAAGAAACGCCACGGTAAGATTCATTTGAGCAAGCAACTTGGAAATACTCTCATAATGCTGAATCGCCAACATTTCGGTAGGAGCCATGATGCAAGACTGAAACCCATTATCTTTGGCAATTAACATAACCAACAACGCCGTAATGGTTTTGCCGCTTCCCACATCTCCTTGCAATAGTCTATTCATCTGCCGCCCACTTCCCATGTCCGATCTAATCTCCTTAATTACTTTTTTTTGAGCATCCGTCAATTGAAAAGGAAGGTATTGAGAATAAAAAGTATTAAAAGCATCTCCTACTTTGGAAAAAACATGTCCTTGAAATCTTTGAGAAGTAATCAACTTTAATTTCAATAATTTAAGTTGAGTAAAAAACAATTCATCAAATTTCAATCTCTGCATGGCCTTTGACAATATCTCAGCATTGGAAGGATAGTGAATATTCACCAGTGCCTCTTTCAATGTAAGTAAAGACAACTTTTTAATCATGTCATCCGATAATCTTTCCTGAATTATCTCCTTGCTTTGAGGTAACAAGGTAAGCATCAATTTAGAAATCGCTTTAGAATCCAATCCCGATTTTTTGGCCTTTTCAGAAGTATTATACAACGGTTGAAAATGTTGAGAAATAGATTCCGTTAACCGAATTTGAGGATCAATTAATTCAGGATGAGTGATGTTCCATTTTCCATTAAAGAGTGTCGGCTTTCCAAATACAATAAATTCTTTTCTTTCCTTTAAAATTTCCTCCACCCACTTAATTCCGTTAAACCAAACCAATTCAATGGTACCTGTTTCATCTGCAAAACGGGCAACCAATCTCTTCGCACGTTGCACTCCCAGAATTTCACAGGAAATCATCTTCCCTTTAAATTGAATATACCCTCCTTCAGTCGTAATTTCCCCAATTTTATAAATCTGAGATTTGTCAACATACCGATAAGGATAGTAAAAAAGCAAATCTTCAAAAGTAAAGATATTAAACTCTTGTCTGAAGATATCAGCTTTCTTAGGCCCCACCCCTTTCAGGTATTCAATAGGAGTATCAAGAAGATTAATTTGCATGGTTTTCCCATTTTAAGAAGACAAAAATAAAGAAAAAAATAGCAATATGGAAAAAATTACTATTTTTGTAACGTTTTACTAAATTAATGCGTTTTCTCTTCATAAGAATAAAATCAGACAAACAACAAAACTATCATAATTAACGAAAAAGATGAAAAAAACAATCACAATTCTCCTGTTTATTAGCCTTCTAACAGGCGTTTATGCACAACAAGAAAAACCGGTCTTAAAACCTGATCCTCGGTTATACGAAACAATGAGCGAAACACAAATTAATGACTTACTTCAAAACAATCCAAAAGAAATTGTACTTGCAAATATAAAAGTGGCTTGGTTTTGTTTTTTTGCTGCTAAATTAGCTGAAGAAAATTATCAAATGATGGGTGACATCTGCCAATACATCAAACGTGGAAAAACTTGTAATCCTGATAAAATTATTAAAGATAATGCCATTAATCCTTTAGATTACAATTTTCCTCAAGATCCTCATAAATCGAATGTTTTTCCCATAGGAAAAACAGGAAATTATATCATCGTATATTCTAAAGAAAGATATGAATTTTGGAAAAAAGAAATTTTAAAAAGTTACGGATTTTAACCTTTAATAATCACAATACCATATACTACAGATGAAAAAAATACTTTTCCTTTGCATCGGCCTATTAGTAAGCAGTATAAGTTTTGCTCAAACTATCGTTAAAATAGGATCTCAGCCTTCCGTTACAAGTTGTGAATTAATAGTTTATGACAATAACGGCCTTGATTCAAATTATAGCAGCAATCGTTCCGATAAAATCACGATCTATTCTAACAATCCATCCAATGCGGCTGTTCAGATAGAAGTTGTTTTATCTGATTTTAATATTCATCCTTCGGATACTTTATACATTTATGATGGGACTTCAGACGTTGACTCATTATTACTTGATAAAATTAACGATTCCACTGTTTGGAACATATCCGCTACTTCTATTATTTATACGGCAACCGTTAAAAACCATTCAGGAGCCCTTACCTTAAAATTTGTAACCAACGAAGCAGATGAAGGAACTGGCTTTTATATTAAATCTTACTGTGTAGCCCCCTGTCAACGTGTTAAAGTACATTTGGATTCAACCTTATCCTCTCATCACCCCGTGATGGATGACGACGGTTTTTATTACATTGATCTTTGTCCTTATGATACTTTACATTTGGTTGCATACGGAGAATATCCCGATAATAATTACAGCTATTTTCAATCCGATGCCGAGTCTAAATTCCATTGGGATTTAGGATTAAAAGTTATTGACAGTATAGGTTATAATACATTGGATCATCATTTTATAACGGGAAGAGGGTATGACGTATCCGTTAATATTACGGATAGCGCAGGTTGTAGTTCTACCATGCCTCAAATTTTCAGAATTCGTACTTCTGAAAACCCCATCCGGGGAGTGGCCAAGTTCCAGCCAATGTGTACCGGAAACGAAATTTACCTTGATACAGGATATGATAATATTTCCAGTATCCAAGTTGACTCCATCGGAAGCAAACAAATCACCACTTTACGTGTAACCGATACCATTTTCTTACCCGATGGGATTGATTGTGGTGACGGGTGTGCTTACCAATCACCCGTTACGTTTACTGCGTTCTCTCCCACTGCCGTCATCACCGACCCCAACGATATTCTCTATGTAAGAATTAAAATAGAACACTCCTTTATTGGTGACATTTACATTGGACTAACTTGTCCGGACGGGCAATTTGTAAAAATCATGAACAAATATGGTAGTAGTGGCAGTGCCAACTGTGCCGGAAGTATTCCTACCCCATGGGGATGGAATCTCACTTCGGGCGTGAGTTCTGGAGCCGATTTTGGAGTTGTTCAAGGAAATGGAAGCAATAAATGTGATCTGGCGACCAATCCCATGGGAACCGGATGGAATTACTGCTGGTCGAATACTACCA
>JAVWBZ010000084.1:0-335 GCA_036649255.1 Bacteroidales bacterium | reverse complement strand
AAGGATATTCTTATGCAAATGGAAGCGGTTATGTTTACGAAAATGCAAATGTAACGGGTAGTATCGTTGATTCAACCGATGTATTAAATATGACCCAAGTTTATCATCCCGACCAATCTTTTGGAGGGTTGGTGGGATGCCATTTAAATGGAACATGGTCAATCGAAGTCATTGATGGATGGGGTGCCGACAACGGATATATCTTTGAATGGGAGATGGCTTTGAACCCTTCTTTATTGCCGCAGGATTGGTCATACAATGTATTGGTAGATACCACTATTTACACCGGACCGGGAGCCAACGGTTCTTATATCATTCCTGAAGAAAGCGGAGAC
>JAVWBZ010000083.1:0-7263 GCA_036649255.1 Bacteroidales bacterium | reverse complement strand
ATGGATCGTATCCTAAATCTCTATTATACCCGTAGAGATTAGCCAGTTCATGGTTGTAACCGATGGAAGAATAAAGAGTTTGGTTTTTAAAGAAACGAGTAAAAAAGAGCAGAATTCTTGTATTGCTGGTGGGGGCATACGCATATTTCTTTTGAGTTTTGCCGATCGGAGGTGCCCAGGAAGAAAAGTGATGGAAATTTAACCCGAATGAATATTTGGTATTATTGGTATTGTGTACAGAAAGTTCTGCCAATGGAGTGAGAGGATATCCAAATCCGATTTTTAGGAAATTTCGGTAGATTTTATTGGTGACCTCTGGGCCTATTTTGGCAGCATTGATGGGAGAAGGAAGAAAAGTAATATCAATACGTTGAGGCGTAATATAATAATCGAATTGTACCTGATCTTTTATGGTATCTATGATGGGAGCTTGTTGATTGATCTTTTGGAAATTCAATAGCTGGGGAACGTAATTTAATCTGAAATGTGCCGTGTCAATAATTTGTGCATTGGTCGAGAGGATCATGATACATAAAATGATACTACTTATTATCTGTTTTCTCATATGGTTATATAATTTCAAGATTTAATAATGGTTTTACGATATTCCCTCTTTTCGATGTTGTTGATCTATAAAAGAGGAAGATATCATACTCTATTTTTTCCCTTCTTTTTCGTCAAGTTCTGCAATTTTTTTTCTGGCAATTTCTTTCAAATCAGCACCGTCATAGTTATCCACAATACTTTGGTAGGTGTGTCGCGCTTGGAAATAGTTGCCTTTAGCGGCATAAACATCTCCATATAGAATAAAAGTGGTCGCATACCAATACTCGGAACTGTAGTTTCCGGACAGAATATCCGAGATCTGTTTTTCGCAAGCATCATAATTTCCTTGTTTAAAATCAATGACAGCTATTAAATAGGCCGCTTCTGCACAAATATCGTTACTTCCCGATTTGGCCAGAACGGATAATTGTTTTTTTGCATTGACAAAATCTCCTAATTCAAATGCCGACTTTCCAGCAATGAGCATGGCTTCATTATTTAAATCAGGATCGGTTTTGTTAGTATTGAGAAGCGTATTGGCAGCTGTGAGCGCTTCTCTGTATTTTTGAAGTTCATAAGCACATCGCATTACTCCGTTATTTCCATAGATGATATTGTTGTCGGAAGAGGCAGCCTCCAGCAATTTATTAAAATAATTCAAAGCCTGTGCATACGCCTGATTGTTGTAGAGAATCGTAGCCGATTTTCTGAGTGCTATTTCGTTGTATTCCGTTTTATATTGATTGATAATTTGTTCGTAATCATTTAAAGCTTTTTCAAAATCGTTCATTCCATATTCACATTCGGCTTTGTAAAAATAGGCTTTAGCAGCAAAAAGACCATTAGGGAATTGCTTTAAATAATCTTCAAAACTTTTGATGGCGGTTTCGCAATCTCCCCGTAGATATTTATTCTCAGCAGCCTTGTAAGCAATGGAATCTTGACGATCGGCCGACATGTTCATGTTTTTATTTTTGATGTAATCAAAAAATTCGCTGGTATTTCCCTGTTCTGTGTAAATGGTTTCAAGATTGGCCAATGCATCTTTGGCTTCCTGCGATCCCGGATAAGTTTCAAAAACATATTTAAAAGTCCCAATAGCTAAATCGGTTTCCTGTGTATTCAAATAAGAGAGGGCCAACTTATTGTGTGCCTGTCGAATATATTGACTCTTTGGATGTTTGCGGATAAAGTTCTTATAGGATGTAATGGCTAATGCATATTCATTTTGTGCGTGATAAGTCGAAGCCAATTCAAATTCTGCATCATCACTGTAAAAAGATTTGGAATACAATTGAATCAATTTTTCCAATAGTTTGATTTTCTGGGCATCTTCTTTTTGAAACCCGTAACATTTTGCTTGTTGATAAAGCGCATAATCGACGTTACTACGATTTAGCCGTTCGCATTTTTCATAATAAGCAATGGCTGATTTTAAATTTTTTTGCATAAAATAACAATCAGCCAACCGGGCAGTTGCATCTGCCTCAATATCAAAATCGCTACTTTTTTTCGACAAATTAAGATAAGTGGCAAAAGCATTGGCGGCATCATTGTATTTATCGAGTTTCAAAGCACTGTATCCGTATGAATAAAAAGATATGCTATAATGGGGATCTTCTTGTGCATTCGGCATTTTTTGATAACTTTGAAAAGAGTAGAAAGCATCTTTGTAATTTTCCAAACGATATTCGGCTTCGGCTTTCCAATAGAGGTTTTCAGTGTTAATGTCTTTGTCCATAGGATACCTGATCGATTTATTGAGCAACTTGAGTGCCTCCTTGTAATTTTTATTATTGATCATTTCCAAGGCTCTGAAATGGGTACAACGTTGATATGCACGTAATAAGGCTGGGCTTTTGGTCTGTATTTTTTCCAAAGAATTGATCGCCCCCTGATAGTTTTTGGTGGATAAATAGATGGTAGATAAATAGGAATGTGCCTCTTGGCTTCGAGTTGAATTGGGATATTGATTAATATATTGTTCCAATGCTTTGATCGCACTGTTGAATGGGCTGGAAGATGTTTCATATTGTAGTTTGGCATAATTGTAAAGTGCATCTTCTTGAATATCAGGTACAAAATCGTATTTAGATGCTTCCAAAAAACTTTGTGCGGCAAAAGGAAGTAAATGTTGTTTCAGATAACAATCGGCAATGAGATAGTAACTGTTTTGGGTGATGGCGTCCGGTTCAGATTGTTTGGTGGTACGCGATAAATAGTCGATGGCCTGTTTGTATTTTTCTATTTGATAGTAAGAATATCCGATGGCAAAAAGGTCTTTTCTGTCTAATTCAATCTTACTATTTTCAAGAATGGGCTCAAAAGTTGCAATAGCTTCAGGATACAAATCTAAATTGTAATATGCCAGTGCTAAAGAACGTAATATTTCGGGTGGGGGAGGAGTGCCGGTGTTCAAAATAGAGGGAGCAATGGCAATCATCTTTTCATATTCTCCCTGAATAAAATAAATCTGCATTAAATACTGAGGAATTTCCTCTTTGTATTCTTCCACATTTTGTAGTAACAAAAAATCTTCAAGGGCTGCTTCATATTGCTTTTCCTGATAAGCGATGTGAGCCAAATAATAAATAGCCCTGAGTTTATAATCGCCCTCACATTCCCGTGCCGCCTTCATCAAGACTTTTGCTTCATCGTAATTGCCTGTAATAAAGTAAGAATACCCTTTTTTGAATTTATATTCGGCAATCTCTTCTTTTTTAATTTCACGTTCATCAATTTCATTGAATTGTTCAATGGCTTTTTTATACTGTTTTTTATAGAAATAAAATTTGCCTAAATAAAAACGTGCTTCCGGAACAAAAGCATGTACGGGATATTTACGGATAAATTCTTGCAATAAAAAAGCGGCATCCTGATTATAAAGTTTGGCGGCACATACTCCCATGTAAAAATAGGAATTTGATTTTAAATCTTGCTGCTTTTCACCTGTGTGCTCAAAAACAAATTTAAAATATTGTTGGGCAGAACCGAATTTTTCTTTCTGGAACAACTCCATAGCGGTATTGAATTCGTATTGGGGAGAATCGTAAGCTACTGATCGTTGGGCAAAAGTTGAAAAATTGAAAGCAATGAATAAAAGCAAGCATGCAGACGTGCGAATGTATAATTTCATAAATGTTCTTATTTTTACAAGAATAGATAATAAACGAACAAAAATATGAAATTGATATACGCCTATTTTTGCTGATAGCGCTATTTTTTCAACAGAAGATTCTTAATAAATTCAGGAGTAAATAAATAAACAAGTAGCGATCTTTTACATCATCGTGAGGCTATAGGAAGGAGAACGGATCAAAGATATTATTTGTTTTTTAAACAGTTGTCAATGATAATACAAATATTTTTGAAAACTTCTTCCACACTATTCATTCCATTTACTTCATAAAGTTTATGCTGTTTTTCATAATAGTTTTTCAAAGGCTTTGTTTGTCTATAATAGTTGCTGATTCTGGTTTTAATCACTTCCGGAGTATCGTCACTTCTTCCCAAAAGTTCCGCACGTTTCAAAATGCGTTTGGTCATTTCTTCTTCTTCCACGTAGATGTAAATAACCAACGTTACTGGAACGGGAGGTGCATAGTCAATTCCATCCATCATTTTAGCCTGTTCTATGGTGCGGGGAACTCCGTCTAAAATATAACCTTTGGCTGCATGAAATTTAATTAAATAGCTGTTGAGCATGTCCAAAGTTAAGCTGTCTGGACATAATCCACCACGATCGATGATCTCTTTGGCGTGCAAACCTATCGCCGATTTCGAAGCAATTTCTCTTCGAAACATGTCACCGGTAGAAACATGATCCAATCTGTATTTTTCTTTGATTAGTTGAGCTTGTGTTCCTTTTCCGCTACCGGGCGCCCCCAACAAGACTATGTTAAGTGGTGTATTATTTTTCATAATATAAATTTAATCGCAAACTTGATATATGTCTGTTAGATTTCTTCCCAAACCATCATAATCTAAACCTCTTCCTACTACAAATTTATTGGGAATGGACAACCCTATATAGTGAATCGGTAAAGTTTTAGTGTAGGCATCTGGTTTGTAAGTCATGGTTGCAATTTTAATATCCTTTACTTTTTCCTTCTCCAACATTTCCACAATATGTTCATAAGTGCAACCGGTATCAATAATATCTTCTATAATGATAACTCTTTGGTTTTCTAAATTCTCTGATAACCCGATAAGATCTTTTACACTATTGGTTGATGAAACTCCTTGGTAGGAAGAGAGCTTAATACAGGAAATTTTACACAGAATATTTAAATGTTTGAGAAGATCTACGGCGAAAACAATGGCTCCATTTAATGTAATGATTAAGATGGGAGTGTCGTTTTTATATTCTTCATTAATTTCTTGAGCAACTCTTTCTATGGCTTTATCTATCTCATCTTGGGAAATATATTTGACAAAAGTCTTGTCTTTTAAAGTAATTTTATTCATTGAATTTGGCATTAAAAAATAATGCTTGCAAAATTACATCATTTTTTGAGACCGACAAAAAATTTCAAATGATAAGTTGCTTTTTTAGTAGATTTGTTTGAAAAATAAAAGAGCAGAGAACCTCTTTGATAAGCCCCCAAAAAGTTGGATGGATTATTATGAGATTTATTTGTAATGAGTTCGGTATTGATTGGGCCATTCCTTTTAGTTTAGCTTTGATATATTCTTTGAATTCCTTTGCAAACTCCGATACAGCGCTATCCTTTCGCAAATATAGTAATTCTGATTTTAATATCCCAAATAAGTTCTCCATAACAGCATGATCAAGACAGTTTCCTTTTCTTGACATACTCTGTACCACGCCTTTATTCTTTAACATCTTTTGATGTTGATAGTGTTGATAGTGCCAACCTTGTTAGGGAGAAGAGTTAGTGCCGAGTACTTGATTATACCTTTTAATGCCTTATCGAGCATATTTGTTACCATAATCAGATTTGGATGGAGAAGATAGAGTGTAACTAATTATCTCTCTATTGTAAAGGTCAAGCACAGGTGAGAGGTATCTTTTTCTCCACAGATGATTGAACTTTGTTACATATTTCGTATTTCTGATGTGTTGCTGTGGCAACAAAGTCTTGCTGCAATACATTAGGAGTAATTTTGCCCGCCTGACCTCTGTATGAACGATACTTCTTAAATCTTACCAAAGACTGAATACCTGCCTACATTCGTTTTTCTACATACCACAACTTCCTCATTACGTAACTCCAACACTATACGCCTATAACCTATCTCCCTTTATGCTTATTTTAGATAGAAGCCATACGCTCTCTTAGTTGAGCATATTTATCCTTTATATAGCCTTGACTGATGACGATAGAAAGTTGAACAAGCCATCTGTTTTATCTCAAACAATTGCTGAAGTATATGCCTTGGTTCTTTGATGGTTTGCCCCCAATCTCTTTGAGTCGGGCTTCCCTTTCTTCTACTAAAGTTCTCACTTTTCTTAACAGTGCATTCTTAACTTTAAGACGTAGATTTTCGTCTTGTAACTTCTCAAACTCTTTCTCTGGTAATTTCTTACGTTGTCTCCCATATCCTTTGGTGGTCGCTCTCGTGGTTTTGTTTGGCTGAGCGAGTCATCTCTTTCTCTGCAAACTTTGGATACCCAAAATGCCGAGCAGTTATACTCACTCCATTTTGTAAAGCAACCTGCTCACAAGATAAGCATTTTTCTAATACCTGACTCACAAGCAACTGCTTAAATTTTGGCCTGGCTTTAGTATAATTCTGCTTATCAAGCCATTTATAGCCTAAATAACGACAATGAGTTATCCAGACACTAACTTTGTGCTCTGTTGCATCTAACTCCTTGGCTATGCTCGTACTTTCATGACCATGCTCGTAAAACTTTATCGCTTTACGAGCATGGTCGTATCATCATACTTCCGATAACGACGCTTTGCTTTCTCTTCAAACATAAAATCCCCCCAAAAGTTAGATAAAAAACTTTTGGGGGGAAGTTCATTTTTGGGTCTCTGTTCTCTTATTTTCCTATTATTTAGATGATTATAGTTGAGGTCCAAATGCTATTAAGGCCTTCCCTTCCGTTGTTTCGGTGAAATTCTGGAAATTTTTGATAAACGATTCGGCCAGTGTTTTGGCATTGGCTGCGTAAGCGTTTTTGTCAGCCCAACTGTTTTCCGGGTTCAAAATATGATCCTCAATATGGTTGATGTGTTTTGGAATGTGTAAATTAAACGGTTTTACAATTTCAGTTTCGCAATTTACCAATTCATCGTTCAGAATGGCTGAAATGATGGTACGGGTGTCTTTCAAAGAAATTCTGTTTCCCACGCCATAACCGCCGCCAATCCATCCGGTGTTAACTAAATAGGCTGTAGCGTTGTGTTCTGTTAATTTTTTAGCCAATTCTTCCGCATATTTGGTAGGATGAAGCATCAAGAAAGCGGCGCCAAAACAAGAGGAGAAAGTAGGCTGTGGAGTCACAATTCCTCTTTCAGTACCAGCTAATTTTGCCGTATAGCCACTTAGAAAATAATACATGGTTTGCTCTCTGTTTAATATGGAAACGGGAGGAAGTACTCCAAAAGCATCGGCAGACAAGAAAATGATTTTACTCGGGTGAGTTCCTTTGGAAATAGGTTTTACAATATTTTCAATGTGATAAATAGGATAAGAAACACGCGTGTTTTCAGTTTTGGCCGCTGAACTGAAATCAATATTCCC
>JAVWBZ010000082.1:931-7281 GCA_036649255.1 Bacteroidales bacterium | reverse complement strand
GCAAGAAAAGATCGGAAACTGTTTTTACAGCTTCTATTGTACCAAAAACTTCGTCTTGATCAAGAGTTTCACCTACTGTTGTAACATCAATAAAAACGATATCACCCAATTGGTCGGCAGCATAAGCAGTAATACCTACGTAAGCAAATTCTCCATCCACTTTTAACCATTCATGGTCATTGGAATACTTTAAATTTTGAGGAATGTTCATAATTTTAAAAATTAAAAATTTATAATGAGATTCTATATAATTAAACGGTCATAATTTCTTTTTCCTTGGATTCAGCCATCTTATCTATTTTAACGATGAATTCATCCGTAATTTTTTGAATATCGGTTTCCAACTTTTTAACGGCATCTTCCGGGATCCCGTCATCTTTTAATTTCTTAGCCAAATCATTGGCGTTCCTACGAATATTTCGAATCGTTACTTTGTTTTGTTCGGCTTCTTGTTTGGTTTTTTTCACCAACTCCTTTCTTCTTTCTTCTGTGGGAGTGGGGACAACAATACGAATAAATTCGCCATTATTCTGAGGTGTAAATCCAAGATTGGCTGCTAAAATAGCTTTTTCAATAGGAGATAACATATTGCGCTCCCATGGTTGAATTACAATTTGACGAGCATCCGGAGTATTGATATTGGCTACCTGCTCAACTGGAGTAGGATTCCCGTAATAATCCACCTTTAAACCTTCCAGCATCTGAGGAGAGGCTTTTCCTGCACGGATTTTTTGTAACTCTTTATCAAAAAATAGTATCGTCGCATTCATACTCTCTTTTGCTTGCTCCAAACATTTTTTTGTTTCTTCTGTCATTGTTTCTATTTTATAATGAATAATGATAATCGAACTTTACGCTTGCTTTGAAGCATCATTTTTTTGTGCTTCTCTCTTTTTTAAATTCTCCAACTCTTTGTCTTTTTGTTTCATTTCTCTTTTTAAATTCTTTAATTCTTTTTCCACCAACGATTTATCCATCCTATATACAATAAAATAGTGTGTAAAAAGAACCAAAGACCAAATAATCGATACAAATAAAATCGATTTAAAGAAAGTAATGTCTTCTCTTCCCTTGAAAATAAAAAACCATACAATCCATAAGAAAAGATTGACCAATACGTAAATCGTAAGATCCACTTTAAATCCTGCTCTTTTAGAAGCTTTTTTATATAGTTTTTGCTCTTCTACAGGATTAATTTCCGGTTTTTGATTGTCCATGGTTTCCATGCTTTTTTAATTTTTATGAACCAACGTTCCTATTTTTTCTCCAGTCAGAACTTTTACTAAATTACCTTTCACACCAGCATCGTATACATATAGTGGCATATTATTTTCTTTACAAATGGTAAAAGCCGTTAAATCCATAATATGAAGATTTTGTCGATAAGCTTCCGTAAATGAAATTTCATCATACTTGGTAGCCATAGGATCTTTTTCAGGATCAGCCGTATATACTCCATCCACCCGGGTTCCCTTAAGTAGTAAATCAGCTTTAATTTCCACTGCTCGTAAGGCTGCTCCCGAATCGGTGGTAAAAAATGGATTTCCCGTACCTCCTCCGAAAATGACTACATATCCTTCTTCCAGATATTGGGTTGCTTTTTTGAAGAATATCTTTTCGCAAACGCCTTCAATAGCTAAGGAGGAAAGGACTTTTACTTTAATCCCGACCTCTTCCAATACTGTTTGTAACGCCATCGAATTGATCAAGGTAGCCAGCATTCCCATATAATCACCTTGCCTTCTGTCAAAACCTTTATCAGCTCCTTTTACTCCACGAAAAATATTTCCACCGCCAATAACAATGCCAATTTGAATACCTTGATCGGCAACACTTTTTATTTCATTTGCAAAATGGTTTATAGCTTGATAGTTAACACCATAAGCATCACCTCCCATAAACGATTCTCCACTGAGTTTCAATAAAATTCTTCTATATTTCATTTCATAAATTTGTCGCAAAAATACAAAAATTATTAATGTAATATTTATATTTTTAACTTCCTATGATTTAATAACTTATTATTCTTTACCTGCTTTGCAATTTTGTCGAGCGTAAATTTTGAAAAAAATTTTTCCATTACTTTTTCTTCTATGTAAAGGAGGGCATTTTCTCCGGGATGAGATAAATCTTGGGCATAAAAACGGTAATCACGCAAATCGTCTTGAAGAATCTCATAAGAAGGAAAATAAAAATAATGTTGATCGTCAACCAAAGCATCTATCGCAAGATGTAAAATTGACTTACTCAGTTGGTTTTCATGAAACCCATCTCCAAGATGACGCACGGGACTTACGGTAAAAATAATTTTCAAAGTAGGTTTTTCTTTTACCAGTTTATCCATTAATCTACGATATATTTCCACAATATGCTCGATGGTCAATCGTATTTTTTCAAATTTAACCGCCGGAATTTTATGACAATTGGCCACTATAAGATCTCGTTCTATCAATCGATAGCAAAATGCTGTTCCGAAAGTAACAAACAAAAAATCAGTTTTTAACAAAAAATCATGACCTTGTTGCAACTGTTGTTCAATATTTTGAATAAAAACAGTTTTATCGAAATGTGAAAATTTACCATGGTGTGAATAGCTAATCCATTGACCATTAAAATAATCCACCAACGATTCATTAAAAAGAGTGGGATTCAACGACAAATTTAGGGCATTGGCAATGGAAATAGGATTAAAAAGTGTGCCGAAAGGATTTGACAAAACCTGAAATTGGTTGGTTTCAAAAAAAGAGCCGATATGATCCGAAAAGCAGGACCCCAATAGCATAATCTTATCCGAAAAATCTATTTGAAAAGGATAATCAGGTATTTTAATTTCGGTTCTGAATTTCATCGCTGGTTATTTTAATGAGGAATAATAAGTTTGGCAAACTTCAACAACAGTGTTTTATTTCCTACTGTTTCAAAGGCAATGGATGCTTTTTTTTCTAAACCGTTTCCTTCCGTTGAACTGACCATTCCAAAACCAAATTTTTCATGATAAATTTTGATCCCCGATACCACCTCTTCTATAGAGGCTGGTTTTCCAATTTGTTGTAGCTCTACCTCTGATTTTGTTTGGGAAACCGGTTTTTTAGTTGCAAATGAAGAGGTCGAAGAACTGAAGGAAGAAAAAGAGGAAACTTCCTTTTTAGCTGCAAATTGCCCCTTTCCCCCCGATGCTTTTTGCGTAAAATTGATGAATCCCATTGGAATTTCTTCCAAAAACCTGCTTGGTTCACAAAATTGCAAAGAGCCGAATTTATATCTTGTTTGTGCATGGGTAAGCGTTATCATTTTTTTGGCGCGAGTCAATGCCACGTAAAACAATCTTCTTTCCTCCTCCAACTCCTGCCGTGTGGCAATAGACAGCGAAGAGGGAAATAAATTTTCCTCCATGCCAGTAACGAACACATAATCAAATTCCAAGCCTTTGGCGGAATGAATGGTCATTAATTTCACTTTATCCTCATTTTCCGTATTTTTATCTTCTTCATCGGTTAAAAGGGCTACATTTTCCATATAATGATCCAAAGTAGGATAATATTCTTCTATGATCTCTCCGGTAAATTCATTAAAACTGGTTTCAGGTTCTTTTTCGGTAAATTCTTTCATTGAATCAAGCAGTTCTTCGATATTGTCAACCCTCTCTTTTTCGGAAGCATCATTTTTCAATTCCTGAACCATACCAGAAGAAATGGCAATGTGTTTCCCCAATTCATAAGCATCGGAAGTTTGCAACATGGCCGAATAACTTTGAATACGAGTGGCAAAATCCACTAAACGTGCTTTGGTGGGAGCATTTATTTCCAATTGATAATCATTTGGATGGGTGATGATATTCCACATTCTGACCTGCTGAGTATGGGCACAGATAATTATTTTATCAATTGTAGTAGCTCCAATACCACGTTGAGGATAGTTGATGATACGTCGCAAAGATTCTTCATCATGATGATTGATGGTTAACCGAAAATAGGCCAATAGATCTTTGATCTCTTTTCTTTTATAAAAAGACAACCCTCCGTAAATTTTATAGGGAATATGGCGTTTGATCAGGGCTTCTTCCAACGAACGTGATTGCGAATTGGTACGATACAGGATAGCAAATTGTTTATTATCAGCCTGATAATTCACTTTGGTTTCAAAAATAGCATTGGCTATTGCCTGGGCTTCGTCTGAATCGCTATTCGATTTGATAATATTGATTTTGTTTCCCGCTTCATTCTCTGTCCAAACCTCTTTAAAGAGTTGATCTTTATTATTTTTAATAATAGCATTGGCCGCATTCACAATGTTTTGAGTAGAGCGGTAGTTTTGTTCCAACTTGATGGTAATAGCGGTGGGATAATCTCTTTTAAAGTTAAGAATATTCTGAATGTCAGCTCCTCTGAACGAATAGATACTTTGGGCATCATCGCCCACTACACATATATTTTGATGGGCGGCTGCCAATTTTTTCACGATCAGATACTGAGCATAATTGGTATCCTGATACTCATCCACCAAAATGTAGCGGTAACGGTTTTGATATTTATATAATACTTCGGGGAAATCGCGCAACAACACATTCATATAATATAATAAATCGTCAAAGTCCATTGCATCCGAATTTTTGAGTCGTCCATTATATCGCAAGAAAATATCGGCAATCAAGGGCTTGCCATTTCTGGCATCTGCTTCCACAATTTCGGGACTTTTGGCATATTCTTGTGCAGATAACAAACTGGATTTAGCCGAAGAAATACGATTCAAGATGAAATTGGCTACATACACTTTCGGATCCAGGTTCATCTCTTTTACGATTGATTTGATCAAATTTTTCGAATCATCGTTATCATATACGGTAAGATTACGGGTATATCCCAGTTTATCACCTTCTATACGTAAAATACGATAAAAAATAGAGTGAAAAGTTCCCATTGAAACCGCTTTGGCGTTAGAATCGCCCACCAGCTTGAAAATACGTTCTTTCATTTCACTGGCTGCTTTATTGGTAAAGGTAAGAGACAATATTTGAAAGGGATTGATCCCTTTGGTCAGCATATAGGCAATTCTGTAAGTAAGCACCCGTGTTTTTCCCGATCCCGCTCCTGCAATGACCATTATCGGACCATCTAACTGTTTGACAGCTTTTTGTTGTGTTTCATTAAGTTCCGATAAGATAGACTCCTCTTTGTTCATACGATTTCGTTTTTTGAATTGCAAAAGTACAATTTTTTATCTTCTTCCATTATTATCAACATATTGTTGATAACTTTTTAAAAATAATTTAATTTATATTAACATATTATTATATCTTTGCGGGGTGTAAAATTGATAGGTAACCGGATCTCTCCTTTCTCATACACATCATCCCACCTTCTTATTTGGCAATTACTCGTTATCCCCTCCGGTTACCTTTATATTGTTTCCGGTTGTTGTCAAAAAATCGTAGTATAAATTTTACCCGGTTTACACTCTACAACTCCTTTTAATTCAAGGCTCAATAAAATTCCTACTATTTTTGAAGGGGTCAAGTCCATTATTTCCTGAATAAGATCATCAATGGCTATTTCGCGACAGGTTTGAATCACCTCCAACACTTTTTTTTCATTTTCGGTAAGTTCAACAAATAGTTTTCTTTGAATCGTTTTGGTTTGCCTCTCTTCCCACCCCATCATTTCAATCAGATTCTGGCCGGAATGAATCAAAGCTGCCATATTGGTACGAACCAGTTCATGGCAACCGTCTTGTGTTTTTGAAAAGATAGATCCTGGCACGGCAAATACATCACGATTGTAGGAATGGGCAATAAAAGCCGTAATAATACTTCCTCCTTTTGGAGCACTTTCTACAACAACTGTGGCATCGGCCATTCCAGCAATAATACGGTTTCGCTTGGGAAAATTTTGTTTTTCAGGCATCACGTTAAAAGAGTATTCCGAAAGGAGAGTGCCGCCGTTTTCTATGATTCGTTTTGCTAATTTTTCATTGGAATGGGGGTAAATATAGCCAAAACCAGCTCCCATTACCGCCACCGTATTTAAGTTATATTCCAATGCCTGTTCATGGGCAACGGCATCAATACCCATCGCCAACCCACTGATTACCGAAATATCATGCGAAGATATTTCGGTAATGATTTTTTTTACCGCATCTTTCCCATAAATGGAAGCATTTCGTGTACCCACCACTGCGATCACTTTAGGACGGTTAAAAACAGCATCTCCTTTATAGTAAAATAGATAGGGGGCGTCGTGACAATTTTTCAACCTTTTTGGATAGTGATCATCCGTATAAAAACAGAGCTCAATTCCTTGTTTTTGCATTAAATTCCACTCTTCTTCTGCCTTTTTAATTACAGAATCAGTCAA